>JBAIWU010000219.1:0-5403 GCA_037917155.1 Candidatus Eiseniibacteriota bacterium | reverse complement strand
CGTGGCGCGGCCGCTCGCGACCGCGGCCGAGGCGGGCGCGCGTCGCGGGGTGGCCGTGTGCCGCGCCCGCGACCTCGCGAACACGCCCGGGCAGGACCTCGTGCCGGAGGGGCTCGCCGCGCGCGCGAAGGAGGTCGGCCGGGCGGCCGGGGCGCGCGTGACCGTGCTCGATCCCGCCGCCATGGAGCGGCTGGGCATGGGCTGCGTGCTCGGCGTCGGGCGCGGCAGCGCGCACCCGCCGCGCTTCATCGTGCTCGAGAAGGAGCCGGCCGCGGCGCGGCGCGGCGCGAAGGCGCCGACGGTCGTCCTGATCGGAAAGGGCGTCACGTTCGACACGGGCGGCTACTCGCTCAAGCCGCGCGAGGGCATGAGCAAGATGAAGTACGACATGTCCGGCGCCGCGGCCGTGCTCGGCCTGTTCGCGGCCAGCCCGACGCTGCCGCTGCCCGTGCGGCTGGTGGGACTCGTCCCGAGCGCCGAGAACATGGTGAGCGACCGCGCGCTCAAGCCGGGCGACGTCGTGCGCGCGATCGACGGCACCACGATCGAGGTGACCAACACCGATGCCGAGGGCCGGCTGCTGCTCGCGGACGCGCTGGGCTACGCGAAGCGCTTCCAGCCCGACGTGGTGGTCGACCTCGCGACGCTCACGGGCGCGATCTCGATCGCCCTCGGCCGCGCCGCGGCGGGGCTGTTCACGCGCGACGACGCGCTCGCGTCCGAGCTCCAGGGCGCCGGGGAGGCGGTCGGCGAGCGGCTGTGGCGCATGCCGCTCTGGGACGACTACCTCGTCGAGATGAAGGGCGGCGAGACCGCGGACCTCGTCAACTCGTCGGAGCGCCGCGAGGGCGCCTCGTGCACCGCGGCGGCGTTCCTCGAGCACTTCGCGCGCGGCCTGCGCTGGGCGCACCTCGACATCGCGAGCACCGCGTGGACCTACGAGGCGCGGTCCGACTCGCCCAGGGGCGCGAACGCGTTCGGCGTGCGGCTGCTGCTGCGCTGGCTGGAGACGCGCCCGGCGGGCTGACGCGGCGGGATCAGCGCGGGCGCGACGGGCGCGGCGCATGCCGGCGCCGCGCGGGCGGCGCCGCGGGCGGCTCGCGCATGACGACGAGGTCCGCCGCGGCGTTCTCGAGGCGCAGCATCCGGCCCTCGGGCGACGTGTACAGCACGAACGCGCTGGTGGAGTCGGTGAGCGAGATGGCGTCGGCGAGCACCGGGCGCGCGCCCCAGCGCAGCGTGTCGCGGCCGGCGGGGGCCGCGGTCGCGTTCACCATGGCGTTCCGGTCGCCGAGCGTCACGAGCGCCACGGGACGCTGGCCGAAGATGCGGCCGTGCAGGCTGCGGCCGATCACGTCGAAGAGCGTGAACAGCCCCGCGTCCATCACGTAGATGCGGCCGGGCAGCCGCACGATCTTGTCGGCGTCGCCGTGGTCGTCCTTCTGGATCGCCACGGTGAGCACGGTGTCGCCCGGGTAGATCGTGCGGTTCGTCGCGTGGCCGTCGAACTTCTCGGTCGACACGTATGCCAGGATGCCGCCGTCGTCCGCGTTCAGGATGAGCTCCATGCTCTTCATGTACGGCTTGACGCTGCCGTCCGCGGCCCGGGCGCGCCGGTCGGCGCGCGCGGTGACGTACAGCGAGTCGTGGCCGCGCTGGAACTCGAAGTCCTCGGTCGCGACCGGCTCGCCGCGCGAGAACACCACGAAGCGGCCCGTGTCGAGCACGCCCGAGGCGTCGTCGTCGGCGCGCGCGGGGAGCGCGGCCAGGGCCGCGGCGCACGCCATCAGCAGGGGCAGGGCGCGGGACGCTTTCATGACCCCGGAGCGTAGCACAGGGCCCGCGGAGGGGATGTCCAGAGCGGGTCAGCGGCGGCCCGCCGCGCGCGGGCCGGACGCGCCTCAGGCGGCCGGCGGCCCCTCGAGGCGCGCCACGCACTCGATGTGGGGCGTGTGCGGGAACATGTCGACGGGCGTGACCTCGCGCAGCGCGCACCCGAGGGCGGCGAAGTCCTTCAAGTCGCGCGCGAGCGTGGCGGGGTTGCACGACACGTACACGATCGTGCGCGGCCGCAGCTCCGCGCATCGCGCCACGACGCGCGGGTGCAGCCCGGCGCGGGGCGGGTCGACCACGACGACGTCCGGACGGACCGCGCCCTCGCGCTCGCCGCGGGCCCACTCGCGCAGCACGCGGCGCGCCTCGCCGCAGACGAAGCGCGCGCCGGGAATGCCGTTGCGGGCCGCGTTGCGGCGCGCCCGCTCGATCGCCTCCGGCACGGACTCCACGCCCACGGCCTCGCGCGCCGCGCGCGCGAACAGCAGCGTCAGCGTCCCCGCGCCGCAGTAGAGGTCGAGCACGGTTTCGTCGCCGCGCAGGCCGGCAGCCTCCAGCGCCTTCGTGTAGAGCGTCCCGGCCTGCACGCTGTTGGTCTGCAGGAACGCGTTGCCCACGACCTCGAACTCGAGCCCGTGCAGCCGCTCCACGATCGCCCCCGTGCCCACGAGCGGCGTCTCGCGCTCCATGGTGGCGACGCTCGAGCGCGACGCGTTCACGCCCAGCGTCACCGTCCGCACCTCGGGCGAGAGCGCCGCGACGGCCTCCGCCCACTCGCGCACGCCGGGCACGCGCTCCGAGGCGGCGATGAGGTGCACCGCGCACTCGCGCGAGAGCGGCAGGTGGCGGACGGTGAGGAAGCGCACGACGCCGTCGAGCCGCGCGTGGTGGTACGCGATCCAGCCGCGCTCGCGCGCGAAGCGCTGCGTGAGCGCGACGACGCGGTTCACCAGGTCCGAGGTGAGGTGGCACTCGCGCAGGTCGAACACGCCGTCGAACGTCCCGCGTTCGTGCAGGCCCAGCACCGGCGTGCCGTCGTCGGCGCGCAGGAAGCTGAACTCCATCTTGTTGCGGTAGCGCCACGGGTCGGGCGCGGGGACGATGGGGCGCACGGGCGGATCGGCGATGCCGCCGAGGTGCCGCAGCGTCTCGACGACCTGCCGCTCCTTGAGCGCGCACTGCGCGGCGTACGGCATCTCCTGGAGCCGGCAGCCGCCGCACTGCTCGACGTGCGCGCAGCGCGCCGGCACGCGGTCGGCGGCGGGGCGCTCGATCGAGACGAGGCGCGCCTCGGCAAACGAGCGCTTGCTCTTCGTCACCTGCACGACCACGCGGTCGCCGGGCAGGCCGCGGTCCACGAACACGACGCGGCCGGACTCGCGCGCCAGCGCCTTGCCGCCCAGGGCGACGTCCTCGATCTCCAGCGTTGACAGCTCTCTGACCTTCATCGTCGCGACGCGCGTCCCGGCACGCAGGTTGTTGGAACCAATCGGCCCGTTCATCTGTCTAATGCCCGTAGCGGATGCGATCCCCGCCCATGAATCGCACGCTAACACAGGGGGAAGTGATGCGTAGAACGACGCCGAACAGGCTGCTCGTGCTCTTCGCCATCGCCGTCGCCGCGGCCGCGACGGCGTTCACGGCCGCCGCCGCGTCGGCGCGTCCGTGGCTGGGCGTCTACACCCAGGAGGTGACGGGTGACCTGCGCGAAGGGCTCGACCTGCGCGACAACGACGCCGGGGTGCTGGTCAACCGCGTCGTCGAGGACGGTCCCGCGGATCGCGCGGGCCTGCGCAAGGGCGACCTGATCGTGAAGCTCAACTCGCGCTCGGTCGATTCGCCCGCGGCGCTCGCGCGCATGGTGGGCGACGCGCGCGAGGGCCAGACCGTCGAGCTGCAGATCCTGCGGGGCGGCGAGCGGCGCACGCTGAACGTGACGCTCTCGGCGCGGCCCTCGGACGACGAGGGCGACCGCATGGCGCCCGCTCCGCCCGAGCCGCCCACGCCGCCCTCGGCGCCCGCGCCACCCGCCGACGAGGACCGCGGGGATCGCGGCCGCCGCGACGTGCGGATCCGCATCGTGACGCCGGACGACGATCACGGCGCGCCGAAGGTCTACCGCTACGACGGCGACATGGAGCACCTGCCCGACGACATGCGCAAGATGGTCGACGACCTGCACGCGCAGGGGCTCGATGGCAAGGGCTCGCTCCGCCTCCGCGCGATGGCGCAGGCCCTCGGCGCCCGCGCGCGCCTCGGGGTGCGCATCGAGCCGCTCAGCGACGACCTCGCCGAGGCGCTCGGCGCGCCGGGCCGCGAGGGCGTGCTCGTGGTCGAGGTCATGCCGGACACGCCGGCCTCGCGCGCGGGCCTGCGCGCGGGCGACGTGATCCTCGCCGCGAACGACCGCAATGTGACGAGCGCGGAGGATCTGCAGAAGGCGCTTCGCGAGGTGGACGGGAAGGTCTCGCTGACGGTCGCGCGCAAGGGCGAGCGACGCACGGTCGAGGCCGACCTCGGCTCGCCGTCGCGGAGCGGACGCGACGACGACTCCCCGGGACCAGGCCGATTGGAGGGGCTCGACCGCGGGTTGCGCCTCCGCGACCGCGACGACGCGGGCGCCGAGGATCTTCGCCAGCAGATGGACGAGCTGCGCCAGCAGTTGCGCGAGCTGCGCCGACAACTGGAGGAACAGCGCAAGGATCACTGACGCGCGTCGCGGCAATGCCGCGTCACGCGAAGATTCGCGGCCGCATCCGGGGGCGTCGTCCGACCCGTCGCCAAGTGCAATGCATGGGGCGAAGTCTGCGATGGGAAGGAGCAGCGCGGCGCTCCCGCTGATGCGGCCGTGAACGCGAAGGGCCCGGCGGAACGATCCGCCGGGCCTTCGCCTGCGGGGCGCTCGGCGCCCATGCTAGGCTCCCCGTCCCATGTCCACGCTCGACCCCCGCTACTGCCCGCGCTGCGCCACCGCGCTCGAGCCGCGCTCCGAGCACGGCACGCTGCGGCCGACATGCCCCACCTGCGGCTTCATCTGGTACCGCAACCCCGTGCCCGCGGCGGGCGCGCTGCTGGTCGAGGACGGACACGTGCTGCTCGTGCGGCGCAGGTTCGAGCCGCGCGCCGGCGCCTGGTGCATCCCGGCCGGCTTCATGGAAGCGGGGGAGACGCCCGAGGGCACCGCGGTCCGCGAGCTGCGCGAGGAGACCGGGCTCGAGGCGCGCCTCACGGCGCTTTTCAACGTCTACGCGGGCTTCGACGACCCGCGCGTGCGCGCCGTGCTCATCCTCTACCTCGCCGAGCGCACCGGGGGCGCGCTGGCCCCGGGCGACGACGCGATCGAGGCGGACTGGTTCCCGCTCCAGACCCTGCCGCCGGACATCGCCTTCGCGTCGCACCGCCAGGCGCTGCAGGAGCTGCTCGTCCGCCGCTGACCGGTCGCCGGGCGCGAAAGCGGCTTCAGCCGGGCCCCCGCATCGCCGACAACCAGCGGACAGGACCCACTCGCCCCTCGCGAGCCCCCCGCTGCGCCGGGCAGGAGCATTGGCACCCGGAGCCAATCCCTTGGCC
>JBAIWU010000218.1:0-1898 GCA_037917155.1 Candidatus Eiseniibacteriota bacterium | reverse complement strand
GTCTGGTTCGATGGCGACGCGCGGTGGAGCTTCGGCACGCGAGCGGTGGCCCGTCTTGGGGTGGCAGCCGCCGGGCGAAGTCCACCGCGCGTCGTGCGCAGGATAACGCACCGAGGTCCGGCGCCGGCGCCGAAGCGTTGCGGCGCGCGCCGTCCGGTTGCCGCGTGGTGGCGAAGAGCCCGCCGGATCGTTAATCTCACGCGAAGACGGCCCGCATTCCTCGAGGAGGCGCGACGATGCGCGCTCTGGTGTCTCTGGTCGCCACGCTGGTTGCGGCGGGAGCGATGTCCCCGGCGGCGGCGCAGAAGGTCCCTCCCACGTCGACCCGTCCGCCCGCGGCCGCGCCGCAGGGCGCCAAGTCACTGCATCCCGCTCAGCCGGCGGCTCCGGCGACCCAGGCCCCGGCGCCCGTGACGCCGCAGGCGGCGCAAGCGGCACCGGCCCCCGCGCCGGCGCACTCGGCGGGCCTGGCGATGCCGGCCTACGCGGGAAGCGGATCGGACGCGGCGCTCGCCTACGCGGGGCGGTTCGTGCGCATGCTCGACTCGACGATCGTCACCCTCGTGAGCGTCTTCCGGAACACGTCGGGCCAGCCGGTGATCGGCGCGCGCAATCCGGGCACGCTGTCCTCGCGCGAGCGCGACCGCTGGACTCGCTGCCGCGACCTGTACTGGGATCTGACGACCTACGCGAGCGCGGCGGCCACCCTGCGGCCGGCGCTGCCGGCCTCCCCCGACGTGCAGCTCAAGGCGGCGCAGCTCGACAGCGCGTTCCGCCAGAGCACCGCGACCGCGGAGTGCGACAACATCTCCTCGATGATCGCGGCGCCGGACCGCTTCGAGCCGTGGCAGGATTCCTACGAGGCGTCGGCGCGGCGCTTCTACCGCGAGTTCTATCCGCAGGTGCGCCGCATCCACGAGGCGGCGCGCGCCCTCGCCTTCGCGCTCAACGTGACGCAGCCCCCCGGGCTGCCGCAGAACCCACCCTACGCCGGAGCTTCGCCGAACTGATGCTCGCGCTCGTCCTGATCGCGGGGATGCTGCAGCAGCAGCCCCAAGACCCTGCGGCGTTGCGCCGCCAGCGGTCGGCGGAGGAGTTCGACTCCACCACCGCGCTCGTCGTCACCGTCGCCTCGGGCGTGGCGGAGGTGAAGAGCAACCTCGACCTGTTCCGCCGCGCGGTCTTCTCCGGGCCCGACGGCGACGTGCTGACGTCGGCCAGCGCCTTCGAGCAGCACTGCCGCCAGCTTCAGGCCGCGGCGCTGGCGGCCTCGCGCAAGGTGTGCCGCCACTGCGGCTCCCCCGACGTACAGCGCGCGCTCGAAGGCTACCGGCGGGCGATGCCCGCGCTGGCGCGTGCCGGGGCGAGTTGCTCGGCGCGGATCTCCCGGCTCCTCGTGGCCCCGTTGCAGCACGACGCGGCGACAGCGCTGCGCCGCGACGTGCGCCCCATCGGCAACCAGATCTTCGAGGCTATCAGGCCGTACGAGGTGCGGCTGCGCGCCCTGCGCGAAGCCGCCGGCTGGGCGCACCAGGGACCCGCGCCGCAGACGCCGACACCCGCGCAGCGACAGAACCGCCCCTGATGTGGTGAGCCCGAGACACGCGCGATCCACACCGTCGGTTATTCCACATCTCGACATGCTGGGGAAAGTCGGGCGAACCTGTTGACGGCGAGCGGCTTGGACTCCACATCCGCCGCACATTGAAGTGGCGTAACCCGAAGCAAATCCGGCACTTGCGAGGTCGACGGGCGGACCTATATTGGGCCTCGTCGTCAGCGGGGAAGGGATCGGGCCCTGCTCGGTCCACGCCTGTTGACGAGCCCGAGCGGTAGCTTGGGGGAGGGCGCCAATGCAAACAAGGGCACAGGCGCCTGTTGATCCCAGGGGCACCCAT
>JBAIWU010000217.1:0-4930 GCA_037917155.1 Candidatus Eiseniibacteriota bacterium | reverse complement strand
CGCGCGCTTGTACTCCATCTCCTCGACCAGCTCGTCGAAGTAGCGCGCGCCCTGCGCGTCGCCGCGGAAGCCGTTGCTCACGCCCAGGTAGATGGTGCCGTCGGAGAGCGCGTTGAACAGCGACGGCCTGGCGGCGTTCAGCTCGAGCACGCGCTTCCAGCCGCGGCTCATCGAGTTCGCGTGCCCCATCGCCTCTCGCAGCCGGTCGATGTCGAACTTCCTGCGCGTCACGGTCTCGAGCACGCCGATCAGCTCGCGGAGCTGCGCGGCGACGTAGCGGCGGTCGCGCTCGAAGCCCTCCGCGCCGCGCGCGACGGGCGCGCCGTCCTGGCGAGAGCCGGGGATGTCGAGCACGTACGCGGGCATGCCGTACATGCGCTCCCAGATCTCGGCCCACTTGATGTACGTGTTGCAGGCGTTCGTCAGCACGGCGATCGCCGGCTTCGGCACGCGCCCCATGGGCAGCATGCCGCCGCGCTTCTGCATCGCCACGTCGGCCTTGACGTAGCCGCAGATGTCGGGCGAGTAGCCCATGTCCTCGGCTTCGTTGAGGTACTCGTGGGCGGCACGCCGCACCGCCGTCTGCAGCGAGTTGATCTCGGGGAAGACGAGCGGCAGCTCGAACGTCGAGAGCAGCTCCCCGAGGCTGCCCATGACGAACACGTACGCCCCGCCACGGCCCTCCTCGGCCGCGCGCCCGAGCCCGTCGAACCACTGGCGGAACAGCCGCGCACCCTCGCGGTTGCCCCGGCCGACGATCCCATCGTTCTCCTCGTTCCGGCTCATGGCGTCCCCTTCAGTCGAACAGCAGGTTCTCGACGAACGTCTCGAGCTGGATCTCGAGCGTGTCGAAGCTGGTCATGTTCTCCTCGAACTCGGTGACGAAGTGCGGCACCTTCGCCTGCTCGAGCGCGTGCACGTAGCCCACCTGCTCCTCGAGCCCCGGCTCGCACATCTTGGCCGCGGCCACGATCGCGGCCCGCGCGCCGCTGTCCTGCACCCGCTGGAGGAGCATCGCCTCCTTGGGCTTGCGCGGGTCGTGCTGCACCGGGCTGTAGCTCGAGCGCTCGAGGTACGCGTGCGCCAGCGCGTCGAGCGGATCGCCGTCCGCGGGCACGTCCTCGAGCAGCCAGCGCAGGCCGATGAGCAGGTCGTCGTCGACGACGTAGCACGAGCGGCCGATGGCGCGGATGAGGTCGAACGGCGGCTGCTCGCAGAAGCCGCCCTCGAACACGACGCGCGTGCGGTCCTGCGCCTTCACCGAGCGCGCGCGGATGCGCGGCAGCGCCGCCTCGAGCACCGCGTTGTGCTCCTCGCGCGGGATGAGCCCGCCGATCGCGGCCAGCGCGTAGGCCTCGTGCACCGCCACCTTCCACGGCATGTCGCGCTTGATCGCGTAGAGGTCGCGCAGCAGCTCGCGGTTGCGGTTGAAGACGGCGAGCGAGGCGCGCAGGTCGTCGTCGGTGACCGGCCGACCCGCGAGGCCCTCGATCACGCCCTTGAGCCGCGCGTACTCCTCGCGCAGGTACGCGCGCGCCGCGGGCGAGGACGCGTTCTGCGGCAGGTAGAGGATCTGGCACGGGTACGGGAAGTTGCGCCCCCACACGGCGGCGAGGTTGCGCGCGGCGTCGCAGATCGGGTGCGTGACGAACAGCGCCAGCTCGACGCGCTTCGACAGCGCCAGCTCGAGCGAGGTCTTGATGATCGAGCACAGGTACGAGCCGAAGCGCGAGTCGGCGTGCTTGGGCTCGATCGGGGCGCCGCGCATCTTGAACGGCAGCATGCCCGCCGCGTGCGCGATCTCCTCGGGGAAGTAGACCTGGAAGTGCCCCACGATCTGCCCGCCCGCCTCGCGCCAGCGCTTCGCCGTGGGGAAGTCGGTGTCCTCGAGCAGGTCGACGCAGGCGGCGAGCAGGCCGTCGAGGTCGCGCCCCTGCCACTCGGGGAAGAGGGTGACCGGCTTCATCGGTTCCTCCAGGTCGCGGGGCGCTTCTCCATGAACGCCGCCAGACCCTCGAGCGCGTCCTCCGTGCGCATGACGACCTCCTCGTACGTGCGGGCCGCGGCGCGCAGGGCCTCGGTGCGCGGCAGCCGCGCGCCCTCGGCCACGGTGCGCTTGGCGGCGCGCAGCGTCGCGGCGCTGTGCTTCGCCATGCGCCGCGCGAGCGCCGTCGCCTCGGCCTCCGCGGCATCGTCCGCGACCACGTGCGCGACCAGTCCGCCCGCGTGCGCGCGCGACGCCGACACCGCCTCACCCGTGTAGAGCAGCTCCGCGGCGAAGCCGCCGCGCGCCAGCCGCGGCAGCAGCACGCAGGCGGCCGGGGCGGTGACGCCGAGCAGGATCTCGGGCTGGCCGAACGTGGCGCCCTCGCCCGCGACGATGACGTCCGCGGCCTGCGCGAGCTCGAAGCCGCCGCCCAGGCAGCGGCCGCGCACGGCCGCGATCACCGGCAGCGGGAACGCCGCGAGCGCCTCGATCGTGTCGAGGAACTCGGGGATGAGCTCGCGGTGGCCCGGCGGCAGGTGCTCGCCCACGTCGGCGCCGGCGGAGAAGTGCCTGCCCGCCGCGCGGACGACGAGCGCGCGCAGGCCCGGGTCGGCGGCGAGCGTCGCGAGCGCCGCGCGCAGCTCGGCGAGCATGGCGCGGGTGAGGATGTTGAGCGGCGGGCTGTCGAGCGTCAGCGTGGCGACGCCGTCCGCGACCTCGGTGCGAATCGTCATGGCCGTCCTCCCCCGCCGGACGTCGCCGGCTCGAGCGTGTAGTCCACCTTGATGTCCTCGCGGTCCTCGTGCAGGCGCGGCACGAGCCGCAGCGGCATGCCGATCGCGAGCGCGCCCTCGTCGAGCGCCCCGCCCAGCGGCGCCAGCGCGCGGCCGCCCTCCTCGAGGTCGACGAGCCCGAGCGTGTACGGCGCGAGCGGCTCGAAGCCGCTCGGCGCGGCGCTGATGCGCGTCCAGCTCAGCAGCGTGCAGCGGCCGCCCGTCTCGACCAGCTCGAAGTCGCCGGAGAGGCACGCCTCGCAGTCGGCGCGCGGCGGGAACGAGCGGTGCCCGCACGCGCGGCAGCGCGACGCCATGATGCGCCCCTCGCGCAGGTGCTCCGCGAACGCCGCCACCTTCGTGTGCGGCACGTGGCTGACGATGCCGAACCACTTGAACATCACGCGTCCCTCGCCAGCACCTGCACGAAGCAGTACTGGCCGATCCCGCCCACGTTGTGCGTGAGCCCGATGTCGGCGCCCGGCACCTGCCGCTCGCCCGCGTCCCCCCGGAGCTGCTTCACGATCTCGCACGTCATCGACACGCCCGTGGCGCCGATCGGGTGGCCCTTGGCCTTGAGTCCGCCGTCCACGTTGACCGGCGTCGAACCGCCGATGTACGAGCGCTTCTCCGCGACGAACCGTCCGCCCTCGCCGCGCCGGCAGAAGCCGAGATCCTCGTACGCCATGACCTCGGCGATGGTGAAGCAGTCGTGCACGTCCGCGACCCGCACGCGCTCCGGCCCGATGCCGGCCATCGCGTACGCCTCGGCCGCGGCGCGCTCGGCGCTCGGCAGGCCGGTGAGCGTCGGCCGGCGCAGCACCGACATGCTCGCGGTCGCGCAGCCCAGGCCCGCGAGCCACACGGGCGGCTTGCGCACCGCCTTCGCGCGGTCCTCGCGCGCGAGGATCACGCACGCCGCGCCGTCGGCGTTCGCGCAGCAGTCGTAGACGTTGAACGGCGACGCGACGGCCTCGGAGGCGGCGGCCTTCTCGGCGGCGACCTCCTTGCGGAACATCGCGAGCGGGTTCTTCGCGCCGTAGAAGTGGTTCTTCACCGCGACCGCGGTGAGCTGCTCGCGCGTCGTGCCGTACTCGTGCATGTGGCGCCGCGCGAACAGCGCGTAGTAGCCGGGGAACGTCGTGCCGAAGTTCGACTCCCACTGCACCTCGCCGACGCGTCCCATGAGCGCGAGGATCTGGGCGGTCGAGAGCTCGGTCATCTTCTGGCAGCCGATCACGGCGACGACGTCGTGCACCCCGGCGCGGATCGCCATCCACGCGGTGCGGATCGCGGCGCTGCCCGACGCGCACGCGACCTCGGTGAGCCACGTCGGCTTCGGGTTGAGCCCGAGGTACTCCTGCACGACGCCGGCGAGCGAGCGCTGCTTGTGGTACTCGGGCACGGAGCCGATCACGGTGGCGTCGATCGCATCCCGCTCCAGCCCGGCGTCGGCGAGCGCGTCGCGGAACGCCTCGCACGCGATCTCCTGCACGGTCGCGTCGCCGCGCCGCCCGAATGCCGTGTGCCCGATGCCGACGATGCCGACGCGGCTCACAGGTACTGCCCTCCGTCGACCTGCACGACCTGGCCGGTCACGTGGCGCGCCGCGTCCGAGCAGAGGAACGCGACCACGGCCGCGCAGTCGGCGGGCTCGGCGAGCCGGCCCAGCGCGGACTCGTCGATCGCCTTCTCGATCACGTCGGGCGGCAGCACGCCCGCCATCTCGGTGCGCACCATGCCCGGGGCGACGACGTTCACGGTGACGCCGAACTTGCCCAGCTCGCGCGCGAGCGTCTTGGAAAGCGCCACCATGCCGCCCTTGGAGGCGGCGTAGTTCGCCTGTCCGAACTTGCCGCGCAGCCCGTTGATCGAGGCGATGTTGACGATGCGGCCGCCGCGGCGGTCCTTCATGAGCGCCCCGGCGGCGCGCGCGTAGTTGAAGCAGCCCTTCAGGTTCACCTCGAGCACGCGGTCCCACTGCGCCTCGGTCATCTTCCACGACAGCGCGTCGTCGGTGATGCCCGCGCAGCAGACGAGCACGTCGAGCCGGCCGAACGCCTCCGCGACCGCGCGCACCGTCCGGTCGGCGAGCGCGAAGTCGCGCACGTCGGCCTCGTGCGCCTCCGCGCGGCGGCCCGCGGCCTCGATGGCCCGCAGCACCGGCGCG
>JBAIWU010000216.1:0-1529 GCA_037917155.1 Candidatus Eiseniibacteriota bacterium | reverse complement strand
GTTGTGTCCGCGCACCTGCCGGCTGCGCGAGGGCCAGCGCGGCTTCTGCACCGTGCGCCAGGCGCGCGAGGGCGGCATCGCGCTGACCGCCTACGGCCGCTCGTCGGGGCTCTGCGTCGACCCGATCGAGAAGAAGCCGCTCCACCACTTCCATCCGGGGACGCGCGTGCTGTCGTTCGGCACGGCGGGCTGCAACCTCGGCTGCCGGTTCTGCCAGAACTGGCGCCTCTCGAAGGCGCCGGGAGAGGAGGATCTCACCGCCTTTGCCACGCCGGACGAGGTCGCGGAGGCGGCCGTCGCCGCCGGCTGCCGCAGCGTGGCCTTCACCTACAACGAGCCCATCGTGTTCGCCGAGTACGCGATCGACTGTGCCCGCGCCGCCCACGCGCGCGGCGTGGCCGCGGTGGCGGTGACGAACGGCTTCATCGGCCATGAGGCGCGCCGCGAGCTCTTCGCTCACATGGATGCCGCCAACGTGGACCTCAAGGCGTTCCACGCGCGCTTCTACCGCCGCCTGTGCCTCGCCGACCTCGCGCCGGTGCTCGAGACGCTGCGCGGGCTGCGCCGCGAGACGGACGTGTGGCTCGAGGTGACGAACCTCGTGATCCCCGGGCACAACGACGCGCCCGACGAGATCGCGCGCATGTGCGACTGGCTGGTCGGGAACCTCGGGCCGGACGTCCCGCTCCACCTCACGGCGTTCCATCCCGACTTCCGGATGACAGACACGCCGCCGACGCCCGCGGCGACGCTGTCCCGCGCGCGGGGGCAGGCGCGCGCGGCCGGGCTCCACCACGTCTACACCGGCAACGTGCGCGACCCGGACGGCCAGTCCACGCGCTGTGCCACGTGCGGCGCGCTGCTGATCGAGCGCGACGGCTACGCGCTGGGGGAGTGGAACCTCGACGCGTGCGGGCGTTGCAGGCTCTGCGGCACGGCGCTCCCGGGGCGATTCGATCCGGCGCCGGCCGGCCGTATCTAGCGCTGCGCGCGCTTCACCATCTCGGCCACCCGCGCCGCCGGAAGCGCCTCGATCGTGACGCCGCCCACGCCCGTCGTGGTGCGGGCCATGAAGAGCGAGTTCAGGATCGCCTCCTCGGTGGCCTCGATGACCGCGAGGAACAGCGGCGAGACGTCGTCGTTGCGCAGCTCCTCGTGGACCTCGGTACGGCCCTCGGCGCGCTGCTTCGTGCGCGCCCGCGGGTCGGTCGAGAACGCGACGACGAAATCGCCGCTGCCGTTCGAGGAGACACCGCCCGTGCGGGCGAGGCCGAGCATCGCCCGCTTCGCCAGCCGCTCGAGGTTGCGCGAGCCGAGCGGGGCGTCGGTCGCGACCACGATCATGCACGAGCCGTCGGCGGCGCGGGTGAGCTCGTCCTTGAGGTAGTACTTCCCCAGCCGCTGGCCGACCGGGACGCCCGCCACCTGCAGGACGCCGCCGAAGTTGCTCTGCACCAGCACGCCCACCGTGAAGCCGCCGAGGCTCGCGGGCAGCCGCCGCGAGGCGGTGCCGATCCCGCCCTTGAAGC
>JBAIWU010000215.1:0-2282 GCA_037917155.1 Candidatus Eiseniibacteriota bacterium | reverse complement strand
TCGAGGAACGCGCCCAGCACCGGATGAGCCGGCACCTCCGAGCGCACCTCGGAGTCGTCGGCATGACGCGGGGAAGCCGGCTTCCAGAAGGTCCACCCGGTCGCGGTGCGACGGAGAGTCGGGTTGGGGCGCGGCACCACGATCGCCTCGAGCATCTCGTCGGCCGCCAGGCAGGCCGTCACCTTGCGCGCCTCGCCGACGTTGAGCCGCACCTCGATGCGGGCCGCTCGGTTCTCGCCGCGCACCTCGGGTCCGGCGCGCCGGAACTCGACCCGCGCGGTCGCGCAGAACACGCCATTCGGGCTCGTCTTGGTGGCGAAGCGCCCCAGGTAGGCCGCGGCCTTCGCGGCCACGTGCCGCTGCTCGTGCCGCCAGGCGCCAGGCTCGATCGCGGCGGCGCGGCGCAGCCGGGCGAGCAGCGCGCGCGCCACCAGGCGCAGACCCTCGGCCGCCGGCGGCGCGGTCATCACGCGCACGAGCTCGCGCTCGGCGCGCTCCACGTCGCTCCGAAACGCCGCAGCGATCGCCTCCGCCTCGCGCTCGTGGCGCTCGAGCCGCTCCGAGACGCGCGCCAGCCCCGCGGCCAGCGAGGGCGGCAGCGCCTCCAGCGCCGCGGGATCCCGCGCGGGGCGCGGCGGCCGCCGATGGTGGAGGTCGCGGCGTGCGGCAAGCAGCGCGGTCCGCCGACGGGCGTGCCCGGGCGACGCGTCGGCGGCCGCACCCGCGATTCGGAACAGCTCGGCGCCCAGGGTCTCGCACTCGGCGCCGATCTCACGCTCGGCGGCGAGCCACGGCGCGAGGCGCGTCACGGTCTCGTGCGCCGCCAGCCGCTCGAGGACCTCGAACGGCATCGCGGTCACGCGCGCCACGCAGGCTCGAGGCTCGTCCCGCATCAGGCCCGCACTTCGCCGTGCTCCTCGGTCAGGCGGTGAAGGAAGAAGCGCAACACGGCCTCGCCCGCGGACTCGATGCCCAGGCGATTGGTGAACATGTGCGCGTACGACCAGAACAGGTAGACGAGGTCCTGGCGGATCCGTCCCGCGGCGTGCCCCTCGACGATCGCCCCGACCACCGGCGCCGCGGAGGCAAGGAAGCGCTGGGCGACGCCCGCGGCGTCCGGCCCGCCCCAGCGCGATTCACCGTCGGCTCCGCCGAAGATCAGGCGCTCGAGTCCCGGGCGCAGGGCCTGGAATCGCGCCTCGAGCGTGGCCATATCGTCGGCGCCCCACAGATTCATGTCGGTCGCCCAGGCGTGGCCGTGCCGGTAGAAGGCCAGGCGCCGCCGATGATCGAAGCCGGCGAGGTCGAGCAGGCGCTCGACCAGCAGGACCGAGAATTCGCGGCGCGACCGGCTGACGGCACCCCGCCGCTCGGACCCGATCCAGTCGAGCGCGGCCAGCGAATCGAGGAAGAACAGTCTCTCGGCCAGCCTCATGCCTTCCTCGCCGCCGTAGCGCTCGTACTCGCGATCGTAGGTGGTGAACTCGGAGCCGTCGATGGCCCCCGCGCTCCGCATCTCCTCGACGCGCGCACTCAGCATCGGCCGCACGCGCGCCTCGATCCACTCGGGACGCCCCAGAATCCGGAAGCGCAGCTGCCACGTGGGCTCCGAGAAGCGGACGAAGAAGAGCGAGTCCAGCTCGGGGGCGTCCCGGATCTCCTCGACCACCGGCGCCACGCGCTCCATGAGCAGGTCCTCGATCCGCTCGCGTGGCGTTCGGAGGATCGCGTAGAGGCAGCGCTGGTCAGCCATGGGGCGTGGATCCTGGGCAGGGCGAGCGATGGGTGTGGGGCTGCGCGGCGATCGTCAGCGCCGGTCCGTTGCGGGGTGCCGGAGCACCGAGAGACTCCACCCGGACCCCGATCGCGTCAAGATCCCAGCGGTCGCGGTCCGACCGCGGCAGGCGCGCGTAGATTAGGTCTTGACGACGCGGGCCGGCGACGGAATGCTTCCCTCGCTCGCGCTCCAGGGCCCCCGCGACCGCGAGCACGCCACGGCGGCGGATCCCCGGGCGGGGGCGCAAGGAGGATGCCCCATGAGCGACAAGAACCTTGCCCTGGATCTCGAGGTCACCGAAGTCGAGAGCCGCATGCGCCTCGGCTGCCAGAACTCCTCGAGCACCAATCCGCGCTGCACCTGCCCGCCGCCAGCCAGCGCGAGCAACTGATCGAGCCCCGGCCGCGCCCGGCGTGTTCGCCGCGGGCCGCCGCGACGCGCGCACGGGCTCTGCAGGTACGAACGCCCGCACCGTCACCCGTGCGGGCGTTCCTGCTCCCCGAGG
>JBAIWU010000214.1:0-3162 GCA_037917155.1 Candidatus Eiseniibacteriota bacterium | reverse complement strand
AGCGCCCGGACGGCGCGGTGCGGCTGCCGACGGGCTGGCGGCTCACGCCGTGGGGCCGCCGGGTTCCCGTCGGCGACTTCCCGCTCGGACTGAGCGTCGCGCCGGACGGGCGGCTCGCGGTGGCGAGCTGCAGCGGGCACGGCGGCGGCCAGCTCGACGTGGTCGACCTCGCCGGCGGGCGCCGGGTGCAGACGCTGCCGCGGCCGGGCACGTGGCTCGGGGTCGCGTTCTTCGACGGCGGCCGCCGCCTCGCCGCGAGCGGCGGCACGA
Source organism: Candidatus Eiseniibacteriota bacterium (assembly GCA_037917155.1). Taxonomy (GTDB): domain Bacteria; phylum Eisenbacteria; class RBG-16-71-46; order RBG-16-71-46; family RBG-16-71-46; genus CAIXRL01. The sequence continues at coordinate 2,892 of JBAIWU010000214.1, read as the reverse complement.
ACAACCGCGTCTACCTCTACGACGTCGCGGGCGGGCGGCTGCGCCTCGCGGACTCGCTCGCGCTGGGGCCCGCGTGGTCGGCGGGCGGCCAGTACCCGCAGGGACGGCCCGCCGACTTCGGCCCGGGCGCGATCTGGCCCACCGCGATCGCGGCCGACGAGGCGCGCGGCCGCCTGTGCGTGGTCTCGCGGCTCGACTCGGCGCTGCGGCTCGTCGATCCGGCCGGCCGCGCGCCCGTGGTGCGCGTGCCGCTCGGCGCGGTGCCATACGGGTGTCTCGCCTCGCGGGCCGGGGACTCGGTGTACGTCTCGCTCTGGAGCGCGGCGGCGGTCGCGGTGGTCGACGCCGGCCGCGGCGAGGTGGTCCGCACGATCCCGGTGGGCGCGCACCCGAGCGCGATGCTCGAGTCGGCGGACGGGCGGCTGTTCGTCGCGAACGCCAACCGCAACACGGTCTCGGTCATCTCGCTCGCGCGCGGCCGCGTCACCGAGACGCTCGACGCCGCGCCCGAGGCGGGCGCGCCCGCCGGCCTCACGCCGAACGCGCTCGCGCTCGATCCGGCGCGGCGGCGCCTCTACGTCGCCGAGGCGGACGGCAACTGCGTCGCGGTCTTCGACGTCGCCGTTCCGGGCCACAGCCGCGCGCTCGGCTTCGTGCCGGTCGGCTGGTACCCGACCGCGCTCGCGGTGCTGCCCGGCGACGGGACGCTCGTCGTCGCGGACGGCAAGGGCACCGGCTCCTCGGCGAGCACGGTGGCGCCCCCGGACACCGCCGCCTGGTGCCGCTACCTCGCGTACGGCCCGCGCGACCGCGGCGCGCTCTCGCTCGTGCCCGCGCCCGACGCGGCGGCGCTCGCCCGCGGCACGCGAGCCGTGCTCGCGAACCGTCCCAGGGCGCGCGCGGCGCGGGGCGCGGCGGCCGGCGTCATCCCGGCGGCCCCGGGCGGGCGCTCGCCCATCCGGCACGTCTTCTACGTGTTCAAGGAGAACCGCTCATACGACCAGGTGCTGGGTGACATGCCCGAGGGCGACGGCGACTCGACGCTCTGCCTGTTCGGCGAGCAGGTGACGCCCAACCACCACGCGCTCGCGCGCGAGTTCGTGCTGTTCGACAACACCTACTGCGAGTCGGACGGTAGCGCCGACGGCCACAACTGGGGCATGGGCGCCTACTCGACGGACTACGTCACCAAGTCGGTGGGCACGAGCCCGGTCTACGACTACGAGGGCGGCAACCCGCTCGCGTACCCGGAGGCGGGCTACCTGTGGGACGCGTGCGCGCGCGCCGGCGTGAGCTACCGCAGCTACGGCGAGTTCGTGTTCAACCCCGACGACCCGCGCGACACCGTGCGCGCGGGGATCCCCGCGCTCGAGGGCCACACCGCGCCGCACTACCGCGGCTACGACCCGACCGTGTCCGACCTCGACCGCTATCGCGCGTGGCTCGAGGAGTTCGACCGCTACGACCGCGACGGCGGCCTGCCCGCGCTCTCGATCGTCCGCCTGCCGAACGACCACACGGAGGGCACGTGCGCGGGCCGCCCGACCCCGCGGGCGCACGTCGCGGAGAACGACCTCGCGCTCGGGCTCATGGTCGAGCGCATCAGCCACAGCCGCTACTGGAACGAGTCCGCCGTGTTCGTGATCGAGGACGACGCCTCGAACGGGCCCGACCACGTCGACGCGCACCGCACGGTGGCGCTCGTCGCGAGCCCGTGGGCGCGGCGGGGCGCCGTCGACCACACGCTGTACACGGTCACCGGCGTGCTGCGCACGATCGAGCTGGTCCTCGGCCTGCGCCCCATGTCGCAGTTCGACCGCGCCGCGACGCCGCTCGCGGCCGCGTTCACCACGCGGGCCGACACGACGGCGTACCGGCACCGGCCGGCCCGCATCGACGTCACGGAGACGAACCTCGCGGGCGCGTGGGGGCAGGAGCGCTCGGAGCGGCTGGACTGGAAGGTCGCCGACGCCGTGCCGCCCGACGAGGCGAACGAGATCCTGTGGCACGCCACGCGCGGCGCGGCCGCGCCGCCGCCGCCCGTGGTGCGCGCCGCGTTCACGCTGGCCCCCGCGTTGCGGCCCCGGTAGGCGCCCCGTATACTGCCGTGTCCGCCGCCCCCGTTGGGGAGCCGCATCACGTCCGGCCCGGAGAACGGCGCACTCGTGGGTTTCGAACCGCAGCGTGAAGGCCGTCGGGTGGCCGACTCGGCCACCGAGATGACGCAATTGGTGCTGCCGCAGCACGCCAACGTGCACGGCACTCTGCTCGGCGGCACGGTCATGCACTGGATCGACCTCGCGGCCGCGGTGGTGGCGAACCGCCACAGCCGGCGCCCGGTCGTGACCGCCGCCTTCGACGAGATGGCGTTCCTCGCGCCCGTCATGGTGGGGCAGGTGGCCCTGATCCACGCCCGTCTGACGCTGGTGGACCGCAGCAGCATGGAGATCCGCGTCGACGTCGCCTCGGAGGACGTCCTCACGGGCGAGCGGCGCCGGACCGGCACCGCGTTCGTGACGTTCGTGGCGCTGGACCCGGTGACGCAGCGGCCGACGCCGGTGCCGCCGCTGGTGCTGGAGACCGACGAGGAGAAGCAGGAGCATGCCCGCGCGCTGGAGCGGCGCCGGCGCAGGCTCGAGCATCGCAAGTCGCTCGCGCGCGACTGACGCGCGCTCGGCGCATCCGAAGGGGCAGGAACGCGGCCCGCGGCGCACGCCAGCGCCGGGGCCCGAACGGGAGGAACGAGATGGCCATCTCCATCGTGGTGCCGCAGCTGGGCGAGAGCGTCGCCGAGGGTACGGTCGCCCGCTGGCTCAAGGCGGTCGGCGAGAAGGTGCGCAAGGAAGAGCCGCTCGTGGAGATCCAGACGGACAAGATCAACGTCGAGATCCC
>JBAIWU010000213.1:0-2942 GCA_037917155.1 Candidatus Eiseniibacteriota bacterium | reverse complement strand
CCCGCGGCCGGCCACGGTGACCGTGGCCGCCGGCGAGCGCCTCGCCGACATCGCGCGCCGGTGGCACACGTCGGTGGCGGCGCTGATGATGGAGAACAACCTCGTCCGCGAGGACGTCAAGGCCGGGCAGAGGATCAAGCTGCCGCGCCCGTGAGATTCGGGGGAAGCAGCAGGGGGAAGGATCTCTCGAGTTGTGTTCGCGGACTGGCCTCCGCGATCGGCGCCCGTCCCGGGAAGCTCCGGGCGGGCGCCAAGCTCGTCGCGGACGGCCGGTCGCGGGACGTCAGAACTCGACGCCCACCGTCACCGGGATGACCTGGATCGACTTCACGTCCACCGCGCCCCCGCCCGACGTGTACACGTTGTCGACGCGCCCCTGCACGTAGCCGCTCACGCGTCCGAAGCGCGCCGCGAGGCCCGCCCCGCCGTTGATGCCGAAGCGGGTCGAGGAGGTGGAGGACGTGCCGGAGCCGCCCGCGTCCGCGCGCACGTCGTATGCGCCGAGGCCGACCGTGAGGTAGGGGTATACGGGGCCGTGCATGAGGTCGAGCTTGACGTCGCCCATCCCGGCGAGCAGCGATGCGTTCCCGGGCGTCGCGGAGGGCGTGCCGCCCGTCGTGCCCACGGTCGCGTCCTTGAGGTCGAAGCGCTGGAACGAGACGTTGACCCCGAACGAGATGGGCATGCCCGGGAGCTGCGCGCGGGCGTAGGCGAGGCCGTTGAAGCCGTTCTTGAGCGCGTCCTTCGCGTCGTTCACGGGCAGGGCGAGGCCGCCACCCACGCCGAACGTGAACATGCGCGCGTGCGGCATGCCGCCCATCATCTGTGCGTGGGCGGCCGGCGGTTGCAGTCCTGCGACGAACGCGATCGCGAGCGCGAGCAGCGGGAAGGGTCTCCTGTGCATCTCGGGCCTCCGGGGGTGCGGGACGATCGGCGGCCGGGGCCGCGAACGGCCCCGGGCGCGGTGAGCTCGCCCGCGCGGGCCGCGCGGGACGTCCGGTGTGCAACGCGCAATCGGCGCGCGAACGGGCTCACGCCGGCGGCCGGTCCGGCGCGGGCCCCTCCGCGGATGACCTCCTAGAGCGGGAACGCTCCGTCGAACTTCGTGCCGAGTCCGCGCGCGAGCGCGTGGCGGCGCTGCTCGTCGAGGTGGGGCGGCACCTGCGCGTAGACGTCGGTGAACAGCGTCTCGATGCCGGGAGGGCCGAGCGCCTCGGCCTCGGTCACGGCGCGCGAGATCTCATCGTTGATCTCCGTGGTCCACGTCTCGACGTCGGAGTCCGAGAGCAGCCCCTGCGCGCGCAGCCACGCGCCGTAGCGTGCGATGGGGTCGCGCTTCTCCCACGTCTCGACCAGCGCCGCGTCGCGGTAGCGCGTCGGGTCGTCGCTCGAGGAATGGCCGCCCATGCGGAACGTCAGCGCCTCGATGAACGTGGGTCCGCCGCCCGAACGGGCGCGGTCGACCGCCTCGCGCATCGCGGCGACGACGGCCAGCAGGTCGTTGCCGTCGACCCGCACGCCGGGCATGCCGTACGCGACCGCCTTGACCGCGATGCTGCTCGAGGCGGTCTGGGCCTCGATCGGCACCGAGATCGCCCACTGGTTGTTCTGGCAGACGAAGACCACCGGCACGCGCTTGACGGCCGCGAAGTTGAGCGCGGCGTGGAAGTCGGACGACGACGTGCCGCCGTCGCCGATGTAGCCGGCCATGACGTCGTCGGTGCCGAGGATCTTCGCGGCCCACGCGGCGCCCATCGCGTGCACGAGCTGCGTGCCGATCACGCTCGACCAGGCCACCGAGTTCACGCGCCGGTCGCTGAAGTGCATCGGCATCTGCCGCCCGATGAGCACGTCGCCCGCGTTGCCGATGAGCTGGCAGACGATCTCCTTGATCGTCGTGCCCCGCCACATCGACACGCCCGTCTCGCGCAGCGCCGGGAAGACCCAGTCGCCCGGGCGGAGCGGGTAGGCCGTGCCCGTGACCGCGGCCTCCTGCCCGGTCGTGAGCCCGTAGAAGCCGATGCGCCCCTGCCGCTGCAGCGACAGCATGCGGCCGTCCATCGTGCGCAGCACGAGCATGTGGCGGTAGAGCCGCCGCAGGTCGTCGGCCGGCACCTCGGGGACCTCGCCGACGGCGCGGCCCTGCTCGTCCAGCACGCGGCGAAGCGTCTCGTCGATCACGCGAGGTCTCCTTCCGTGAGCCACGCGCCGGGCGACTGCAGCCGTTCGATCAGCGCGTAGAGGAAGTCCGCGCCCACGGCGCCGTCGACGACGCGGTGGTCCATGGACAGCGACAGGTTGCCGAGGTCGCGGATGACGATGCGGTCGTCGACGACCGCGGGCTTCCGGCCGATCGCGTGCACGCCGAGGATGGCGACCTGCGGATGGTGCAGGATCGGCGTCGCCAGCAGGCCTCCGTGCGCGCCCGTGCTGGTCACGGTGAAGGTGCCGCCCTGCAGCTCCTCGAGCTTCACCTTGTGCTCGCGCGCCGCGCGGGCGAGCCGGTCGATCTCGCGCGCCATCGCGAACAGGCCCAGCCGGCCGGCATCGCGCACGATCGGCACGGTGAGCCCCTCGTCGGTCGCGGTCGCGAGCCCGAGGTGCGCCGCCAGGTGTAGCACGATCTCCTGCGCCTGGTCGTCGAGCGAGGCGTTGAGCAGCGGGTACCGCGCCAGCGCCTCGGGCAGCGCCCGGAACACGTAGGCGAGGTAGGTGAGCTTGACGCCCGCGGACTCCGCGCGCGGCAGGACCGCCGCGCGGTGCTCGACGATCGCCGAGAAGTCGCACTCGGCGACGAACGTGAACTGCGCGGCGGTCGAGAGCGAGCGCCGCATGTGCTCGGCGATCTTGCGGCGCAGGCCGCGCAGCGGCAGCCGCGCGCCGGCCGAGAAGGCGGGAGCGGAGGGCGCCGGCGCCGGTGCGGGCGCGGCGGCGGGCGCGCG
>JBAIWU010000212.1:0-4708 GCA_037917155.1 Candidatus Eiseniibacteriota bacterium | reverse complement strand
GTTCGGGCGCTCGCTGGGCGAGGGCCCCGTCGTCGTGGGCCGCGACGCGCGCGTGACCGGGCCCATGGTGCTCTCGGCCGTCTCCGCCGGACTCGTCGCGGCCGGCCGCAACGTCGTCGACATCGGCCTCGCGACGACCCCGACCACGCAGCTCGCCGTCGAGCACCTGCGCGCGGCGGGGGGCGTCATCCTCACCGCGAGCCACAACCCCGCGCCCTGGAACGCGCTCAAGTTCCTCTCCGCGCGCGGCGAGTTCCTCGGCCCCGACGAGGGCCGCGCGGTCCGCGAGCGATTCGAGGCCGACCGCGACCTGTGGGCGCGCTGGGACGGGCTCGGGCGCGTGCGCACCGAGGCGGGCGCGCTGGGCTGGCACGTCGAGCGCGTGCTCGGCCTCGACGTGCTCGACCTGCCGGCGATCCGGCGGCGCGCGCTCAAGGTCGTCGTCGACGGCTGCGCGAGCGTGGGCGGCGTGGCCGTGCCCGAGCTGCTCGCGCGCCTCGGCGCCACGGTCGTGCCGCTCGACTGCGAGCCGAACGGGCGCTTCACGCGCGAGCTCGAGCCGCTGCCCGAGCACCTCGGCGCGCTCGGCCGCGCCGTGCGCGAGAGCGGGGCCGACTTCGGCGTCGCGCTCGATCCGGACGCGGACCGGGCCGCGTTCGTGGACGCCGCGGGAACGCCGCTCGGGGAGGAGTACACCGTCGCGCTCGGCACGCGGGTGGTGCTCGCGCGCCGCAAGGGGCCCGTGGTGACAAACCTCTCCACCTCCCGTATGCTCGATCGGGTCTGCGGCGACGCGGGCGTCACGCTCCACCGCACGCCCGTCGGGGAGGCGCATGTCGTTGCGGGACTGCGATCTGTGGGCGCGGTCGCGGGCGGCGAGGGCAACGGCGGCATGATCCTGCCGGCCGCTCACTACGGCCGCGACGGCCTCGTGGCCGTGGCGCTGGTGGCGCAGATGATGAGCGGCGGCGCGACGCTCCGCGAGCGGGCGGACGAGCTGCCCCGGTACGCGATGGTCAAGGACAAGCTCGCGCGCCCGGACCAGCCGTGGGACGTTACCGCGGCGCGGCTGCGGGACGCGTTCGCCGGCTGGACGCTGGACACGGCGGACGGGCTGCGGTTCGCACGCGATGAGGAGTGGGTGCACGTGCGCGCGTCGGGGACGGAGCCCGTCGTGCGCGTGATCGCCGAGGCACCCGAGGGCGCGCGCACGCGCGCGCTGGTCGAGAACGCTCGCCGGGCGCTGTCCGCCTGACGCGACGGAGGTCGGCTCCATGTGTGGAATCGTCGGATACGTCGGGCACCGCGACTGCCTCCCCATCCTCGTCGAGGGCATCAAGCGGCTCGAGTACCGCGGCTACGACTCGGCCGGCGTGGCCGTGCAGACGGACGCCGGGCTCGAGATCGTCAAGTCGGCGGGCAAGATCCGCGCGCTCGAGAACAAGCTCAAGACCGGCGCACCGAAGGGCACGTTCGGGATCGCGCACACGCGCTGGGCGACCCACGGCGAGCCCACCGACATCAACGCGCACCCGCACTCCGACGAGCAGGCGACGGTCGCGCTCGTGCACAACGGCATCATCGAGAACTTCGCGACGCTCAAGGCGGCGCTCGAGAGCGAGGGCCACGTCTTCCGCACGCAGACCGACACCGAGGTGCTCGCGCACCTCGTCGAGAAATACATGCGGCGGGGCCTGAAGCTCGAGCGCGCGGTGGGCTCGGCCCTGAAGGACGTCGAGGGCACGTACGGCATCGCCGTCATGTGCTCGAGCGAGCCCGGCGTGCTCGTCGGCGCGCGCCACGGCAGCCCGATGGTCGTCGGCATCGCCGACGGCGAGTACTACCTCGCCTCGGACGTGGCGGCCATCGTGGAGCACACGCGGCAGGTCATCTACCTCGACGACGGTGAGATGGCGGTGCTCTCGCCCGACGGCTTCCACACCGCGACGATCGCGCTCGAGCTCGTCGAGAAGGAGGTGCACGACGTCGACTGGGACCTGAGCCAGATCGAGAAGGGCGGCTACCCGCACTTCATGCTCAAGGAGATCATGGAGCAGCCCGACGCGGTGCGGAACGCCATGCGCGGGCGGCTCAACGTCGAGGAGGGCCTGGCGCGGCTCGGCGGCCTCAACCTGTCGACCGAGCAGCTCCGGGAGATCCGCCGCATCATCATCCTCGGCTGCGGCACCTCGTGGCACGCGGGGCTGATCGGCGAGTACATGCTCGAGGAGTTCGCGCGCATCCCGGTCGAGGTCGAGTACGCCTCCGAATTCCGCTACCGCAATCCGATCGTCGACGAGGGCACGCTCGTGCTCGTGATCTCGCAGTCGGGCGAGACCATCGACACGCTGGCCGCGATGCGCGAGGCGAGCCGCAAGGGCGCGCGGGCGCTGGGGATCGTCAACGTCGTCGGCTCGACGATCGCGCGCGAGTCGGACGGCGGCGTCTACATCCACGCGGGGCCCGAGATCGGCGTCGCCTCGACGAAGGCGTTCACGAGCCAGGTGACCGTGCTCGCGCTGCTCACGCTGGCGCTGGGCCGGCACCGCGGGTTGTCGCGCGACTACGGCGTCGAGATCGCGCGCGAGCTGGCGGCGCTGCCGGGCAAGATCGAGCGCGTGCTCGCCGGCGGCGACTCCGTGCGGCGCATCGCGCAACTCTACGAGCGGCACAACAACTTCATCTACCTCGGTCGCGGCTTCAACTTCCCGGTCGCGCTCGAGGGCGCGCTCAAGCTCAAGGAGATCTCGTACATCCACGCCGAGGGCTACCCGGCGGCGGAGATGAAGCACGGCCCCATCGCGCTGATCGACGACAACATGCCGGTCGTCTTCATCTGCACCCGCGACAGCGCTTACGAGAAGGTCGTGAGCAACATGATGGAGGTGCGCGCGCGCAAGGGCCGCATCATCGCGATCGCGACCGAGGGCGATGGCGAGATGGCGTCGCGCGCCGACCACGTCCTGTACGTGCCGGCGAGCATCCCCATGCTGCAGCCGATCCTGTCCGTGATCCCGCTGCAGCTCCTGGCGTACCACGTGGCGGTGGCGCGGGGCTGCGACGTCGACCAGCCGCGCAACCTCGCCAAGAGCGTCACCGTCGAGTGACCAAGGAGACCCCATGAAGAGCGCCCTCACCGTGCCCGACGCCCCGAAGGCGATCGGGCCCTACGCCCAGGCGCAGGTCGTACGCCTGCACGGCGGCAACCGGATGGTGTTCACGTCCGGGCAGATCGGGCTCGACCCGGCCACCGGCGAGCTGGTGCCGGGCGGCGTGAGCGAGCAGTGCGAGCGCGTGGTGAGAAACCTCGCGGCCGTGCTCGCGGGGGCCGGGCTCTCGCTGGCCGACGTGGTCAAGACCACGGTCTACCTCGCCGACATGCAGGACTTCGCGGCCATGAACGAGGTCTATGGCCGCGCGTTCGGCGCGTCGCTGCCGGCGCGCACGACGATCGCGGCCGCGGGCCTGCCGAAGGGCGCACGCGTCGAGATCGACGTCGTCGCCGTGGGGCACGACCTCTAGTGGCGCCCACGGCGGCGGCCCCGGGCGTCCGGCCATGAGGAAGCGTCCCACGCTCGACGTGAAGCTGACCGCGCAGGTGGCGGCGGCGGGCTGCGCGGCCAAGCTCGGCCCCGGCGACCTGCGGCTCGCGCTGGGCTCGCTGAAGCTGCCGCGCCGCGACCCGCGCGTGCTCGTGGACGCCTCGACGCTCGACGACGCCGGGCTGTTCGCGTACGGGCGCGGCGAGGTGCTCGTGCAGACCGTCGACTTCTTCACGCCCATTGTCGACGACCCGTACGACTACGGGCAGGTCGCCGCGGCCAACGCGCTCTCGGACGTCTTCGCGATGGGCGGCCGGCCGCTCACGTCGCTGGCGCTGCTGTGCTCGCCGGACGGCACGCTGCCGCCCGAGGTCATCGCCGCGATCCTGCAGGGCGGGCTCGACAAGATGCACGAGGCCGGGGCGAGCGTCGTGGGCGGGCACAGCATCCGCGACCCCGAGCTCAAGTTCGGCTACGCCGTCACCGGTGTCGCGAAGCGCCGCCCCCTGCTGCTCAACAGCGGCGCGCGCCCCGGGGACGTCGTCTTCCTGACGAAGCCGCTCGGCACCGGCGTGCTGACGACCGCGCTCAAGCAGGGCCTGCTCGAGCCGGCGCTGCTGCGCCGCGTGACGCGCCAGATGGCGACGCTCAACCGCGCCGCGTCCGAGCTCGCGCTCGAGCACGGCGCGACCGCCGCCACCGACGTGACGGGCTTCAGCCTGCTCGGGCACGCGTCGCAGGTCGCCGACGCGAGCGGCGTGACGATCGTGCTCGAGCCGGGCCCCGACTGGCTGCTGCCGCGCGTGCGGGAATTCCTCGCCCGGGACGTCCATCCGGGCGGGCTGGTGAGGAACCGCCGGTTCTTCGCGGACAAGGTCGAGGACGGCGGGACGCCCGAGGACCTGCTCAAGGCGCTCTACGATCCGCAGACCTCGGGCGGCCTGCTCGTCACGGTGCCGGCGCGTCACGCGGCGGCGTTCGCCGCGGCGATGCGGCGGCGGCGCGCGTGGCACGCGTGCGTGGGCGAGGTGACGCGCCGGGGCGAGCGCGCGGTACGGCTGCGCGGACGCGCGTCGGGCGGGTGACGGTGCGGGAACGAATGGGATCTGGTGGTCCCCGGGGACTTCAAATCCTGCGGTCGGGCGCGGCGTGCGCCCGAGGTGGGT
>JBAIWU010000211.1:0-3035 GCA_037917155.1 Candidatus Eiseniibacteriota bacterium | reverse complement strand
GCGCGCTCGCTCGCCGGCGCGCCGTCGAGGCACTCGGGCGGCATGAACATGGGCGTGCCCGAGAGCCGCGCGAGCGCGTCGGCTCCGGTCGCGCGCCGCACGCCGAGCCCGAAGTCGGCGAGCACCCAGCGCCCGCCCTCGTCGCGCACGACGTTCGCGGGCTTGACGTCCCGGTGGAGCACGCCGGCCGCGTGCACGGCCGCGAGCGCGCCGAACAGCTCGCGCGCGAGGCGCGCCGCCTCGTCCGCGGGCAGCGCCCCGCGGCGCCGCAGCTCCTCCTCGAGGCTGGTTCCGCGCACCAGGTCCATGCGCAGCCCCGGGCGGCCGTCGTGCTCCTCGAAACCGTGTACGGTGACGACGTGCGGGTGGCGCACCTGCGCGAGCGCGCGCCCCTCGGCCACGAGCGCCGCCGGGTCCGCGGGCCACGCGCCGTCGGCGCGCAGCAGCTTCACGGCGAGCTCGCGCTCGAGCGCCGGGTCCCACGCGCGCCACACCTCGCCGCTCGCGCCCGCGCCGGTGCGCTCGAGCAGCAGCAGCGGCCCCCACGTGCGCGGCGCGCCGGCCGGCGCCCCGACCGCGCGCTGCGCGTGGCGATTGAAGTCGGCGATGCGCGCGAGCTCGCGCAGCGCGTCGACGCGCCCGCCGGGCGCGCCGCCGCCGGCGCGCTCCCAGTCCACGCGCCCGCCGTCGGCCAGCCGCGCCAGCAGGTCGTCGTAGGAATCGCGATCAGCGCTCAATGCGCATGGCCTCCGCGAGCCGGTCGAGCGCCCGCCGCACCGCGACGCGGACCGCGTCCGGGCTCGGGTGGCCGGTCATCGCCATGATCTCGGCGTAGTCGAAGTCCAGCTCGATCCGCAGGTGCAGCAGCTCGCGGTCGTCCTCCCGCAGCGTTGCCAGCGCGCGCTCGTAGCGGTCCAGCAGCTCGGCGCCCACCGCGCGCTCGATCGGCGACGGCGTCCGGTCCTCCAGCTCCTCCGGCACCTCGCCGCCGGGACGGCGGCGCGCCCACCGGATCTGGTCACGAATACGATTGAGCACGGCCTGGCGAACATAGGCCTGGAAGCCGCCCGGGCCGCGCACCTCGATGCCGTCGAGGCCGCGCAGCGTCTGCAGAAGCGTCTCCTGCACGAGGTCGGCGGTGTCGAACAGCGAGCGCGCGTACGGCGGCAGGCGTCCCGCGGCCCAGCGCTGCAGGCGCGGCAGGTAGCGCGTCATGAGCGCGCCGAGCGCGTCCGCGTCGCCGGCCTTCGCCTGGCGCAGCAGCTCCTGAGTGAGCACGAGCGAGGCATCCGCTGCGCCCGGCCGGGGCGCGGGATCGGGGTTCCGGGACACGCGGGCGTCCTCCGAGGATGGCGTCGGGACGGCCCGATGATAACCCGGGCGTGCCGCCCGCCGGCGGGCGGATTCGCGGCTTTGCGCGCGCGCGCCGCTCGGCTAACTTGCGGCACATGCGACGTGCCGGCGCGCTGCGCTCCCGCGGGATCATCGTGATCGCCCTCGTGATCCTCGCCCTGCCCGGATGCGGCCGGCGGCACGAAGCGGGCTCGCGGGCGGGCGGCGGCCTCACGTTCGAGCAGCTCGCCGACACGGCGGGCCTGAGTGCCGGCGAGCCGATCGTGGAGTCGTTCGAGGCCTACCGCATGGACAACGGCGCGCTGCGCGTGAAGGGCCGCGCCCGGCTGCCCGACGGCGCGCGGCTGCACGTGGCCGTCCGGCGGGCGGGCGGACGCAGCGCGCTCGCGATGGTGCAGGTCACGCTGGAGGACGGGACGTTCGACTCGCCGCCCATGATCGGCGAGCGCGGGCCGCTTCCGAAGGGCCGCTACGCGTTCGAGATCAGCGCGCAGTTCATACCCGAGTGGCAGCCACCCGAGGTCCTGCGGGCCACGGACGACGGCCGCGCGCTGCGCGGCCCCGGCATGACCCGCACGCGCCAGGGCGGCGCGATGCTGTGGCTCGTGGAGGAGATGACGCGATGACGCCCCGTCCCGCCCGTCCGCCGGCGCTGCGCTACCGCCCGGCGCGCCGCACCGACGTCGACACGCTCGCCGATCTCGCGCTGCGCGCCTACCGCATCTCGAGCCTCGAAGCGCGGCGCGAGTTCTTCACCGAGCACCCGCGCTTCTCCATCCGCGACGTGCGCGTCGGCGAGCTCGACGGCGAGATCGTGGCCGCGCTCGTGCTCTACCCGCTGCACGGCTGGGTGCGCGGCCAGCTCCTGCCGGCGACCGGCATCGGCTCCGTGGCCGTCTCGCCCGAGCACCGCCGCCGCGGCGTGGCCGAGGCGCTGCTGCGCGCGACGCTGCGCGAGCTGCGCCAGCGCGGCGACGCGCTGTGCATGCTCTACTCGTTCCGCGCCGACTTCTACCGCCGCTGGGGCTGGTCGCTGATCGAGCGCACCAACCTGCTCTCGCTGCCGCCGTCGGCGCTGCCCGCATCCGCGGAGGCGCGGCAGGTGCGCCGCATGCGGCTGCCCGACCGGCCCGCGGTGACGGCGCTCTACGACCGGCACGCGCAGGCGACCGGGCACTTCGCGCTCTCGCGCCGCGCCGAGTGGTGGGAGAAGCGGCTGTGGAGCTACGAGGGCGACTGGGTCGTGTACGAGGGCCGCCGGCGCGGGCAGATCGACGGCTACATGCAGTACCAGGTCGACGCCGGCGACGGGCCGTGGAAGCTCGTGCTCACCGTGAACGAGTTCGTCGCGGCCACGCCCGCGGCGCACCGCGGCCTGTGGGGCTACCTGCACGCGCAGCGCGACCAGGCGGTCGAGGTCGTCGCCGCGGTGCCGGGCGACTCGGTCTGGCTCACGCAGCTCGCCGACGCGACGAACCTCCGCGGCGAGATGAAGCTCGGCGTGCACCGGACCGCGGGCCACCTCGGCTACGGGGCCATGCTGCGCCTCGTCGACGTGAAGTCGGCGCTCGAGGCGATGCCGCTCGCGCCCGGCGCGCGCGGCGAGCTCACGCTCGAGACGACGGACGCGGTGCTGCCGCAGAACGCGCGCGCGTGGCGGCTGACCGCGCGCGAGGGCCGGC
>JBAIWU010000210.1:0-2443 GCA_037917155.1 Candidatus Eiseniibacteriota bacterium | reverse complement strand
GACTCGCTGGCCGGCAAGTGAGCGCCGCGTAGTCAGAAGGGCGGGAGGCCGGTTCGCCGGCCTCCCGCTTCGCTTTGCCCGCCGCGCCCCCGGTCCCCGGGGTCGCCGCGGTGCGCCGCCGCGCACCAGGGCGCGGCGATCAGCGTGGCGCGTAGGGGAAGCTGGTCTCCAGGACGACGACGCGGCGCTCGCGGATCGAGCGCTGCGCGGCGAGCAGCGCCTGCGCCGCGACGACGAACGAGTCCGTCGCGTCGACCGCGCCCGGCGCGCGGCGGAACTGCCCGAGCATGCGCTCGAGCATGGCCTGCTGGCCCAGGTCGGGCTGCAGCCTCGCCGCCCGCTTCGCGCCGCGACCGCCGCGGAGCACCAGGCCGCGGAAGCCCGACAGGTGCGCCGAGCGGCCGCCGCCCAGCACCTCGGCGCTCTCGCGCACGAGGCCGGCCTCGCTGCCGCACGTGTAGTGGACCGTCGCGAGGCCGCCGTTGGCCATGCGCAGCTGGATCGCCCACGACTCCTCGCGGTGGCCGGGGTCCGGCGTCGCGAGCGCGTGCACCTCGACCGGCAGGCTGTTCGAGTAGACGATCGCGAGGTCGATGAAGTGGCAGACGTCGCCGAACAGCACGCCGCCGCCCTCCGCGGGATCCTGGTACCACGAGTCCGCGGGCACGCCCGCCGAGCGCACCGTGACGTTCACCTGCCGCACGCCCACGCCCTCGAAGTGCGCGAGCAGGGCGCGGCTGAGCGGCGCGTAGCGGCGGTTGTGGCCGAGCCACAGCGTGGGCCCGTCCGCGCCCCGGGCGGCCAGCGCCTCGAGCACCGGCGCGAGCTGCTCGTCGTTCATCGCGAGTGGCTTCTCGACGTAGACGTGCTTGCCCGCGCGCAGCGCCGCCGCGGCGTAGCGCGCGTGGCTGTCGTGGCGGGTGGCGATCATGACCGCGTTCACCGCCGGATCGCGGAGCACGGCGTCGGGGTCCGTCGTGGCGAGGCGGAAGCCGTAGCGCTTCGCGAGCGCGTCGGCGTTGGCGCCGCGCGCGGTGCAGATGGCCTCGAGCCCCAGCCCGGCCATCCCCGGGAAGTGCGGGAGGATCATCGACTTCGCGTAGTTGCCCGCGCCGATCACGCCGAGCCGCACGTCGCCCGCGGCCTTCGTGCCCGCGTAGGTCATCGTGCGGGGCTGGTCCTGCACCGCCGACGCGTCGGCGCCGGGATACTCGAACACGATGCCCACCGCGTGCGCCAGCTCGCCCGAGGCGATGCCGTCGAACACCTTCGGCGCCTCGGCGAACGGGAAGCGGTGCGTGACGAGCCGGCCGAGGTCGAGCCTGCCCTGCGCGATCAGGTCGAGCACGGCCGCCATGTTGCGGTTCGCGCTCCAGCGCACGTAGCCGACCGGGTAGTCCCTGCCCCGCAGGAAGTAGTCCATGTCGAAGATGCCGGGACCCATGGCGCGGCTGAACAGGAAGTCGATCTCCTTGGCGAACCACGTGCGCCAGTCGAGCTCGATGTAGGTGTTGCCGAGGCAGACGGCGCGGCCGCGGTCGCGGAGCATCGCGGCGGCCATCTCGATCGGGCCCTTGTCCTTGATCGCCGTCGTGATCATCACGCAGTCGACGCCCTGCCCGCCGGAGAGCCGCAGCGCGTGCGCGAGCGCCTCGTCCGGCGCCGGCGCGCACGCCGCGTCGGCGCCGCCGGCGAGGGCGAGCGCGTGCTTGCTCGCGTCGGGGTCGACGCCGAGCACGCGGCAGCCGTTCGCGCGGCAGAGCTGCACGAGGAACTGGCCCAGCAGCCCGAGCCCGATCACCGCCACCGTCTCGCCCAGCTCGAGCCGCGCCTGCCGCACGGCCTGCAGCGCGATCGCGCCCACGGCCGAGCAGCTCGCGTGGTCGAGCGCGACGCCCTTCGGCACCGCCACGGCGAGGTTGCGCGGCACGGCGTTGTACTCCGCGTGCGTCGCGACGCCCTCGCCGATCGCCGCGACGCGGTCGCCGACGCGGAACTCGTCGACCTGCGACCCCACGGCCGCGACGACGCCGGCGCAGGAGTAGCCGAGCGTCGTGGGCGCCTTGAGGCGCTCCTGCACCTTGCGCACGGTCGGCATCAGCCCCTGCTCGCGCAGCGTGTCCAGCACCTGCTTCACCTGGTCGGGGCGCTCGGCGGCCTTCTCGGCCAGGTTCATGCGGGCCTGCGTCACCTTCATCCGCTCGGTGCCGACGCTCACGAACGAGAAGAGCGTCCGAACGAGCACGTCGCCGGGCCCCACGGAGGGAAGCGGCACGTCGGTCATGTCGAGCGTGCCGTCCTTGAGGTACTGGCGGATCTGCTTCACGAATCCTCCCGGTGCATCGGGGCCGAGGCCGCGGCCGCACGCGCGGCGGCGGCGGGCCGGGGGTCGCCGGCGGCCGCGAGGAACCGCCGGGGGGCGATCGAGCCGCACGAGTGTAAC
>JBAIWU010000209.1:0-12921 GCA_037917155.1 Candidatus Eiseniibacteriota bacterium | reverse complement strand
TGGCGGCCGCTGCGGCGCACGCGGGCGGGCACGTGCCGGCGGGCGCCACGCTGGGGACGCTCGCCGACGCGGTGCAGGGCGAGCTGCGCGGCGCGCGGCTGGACGGCGAGGCCGGCCTGCGCCTCGCGGGACGGTGAGGCCCCGCTGGATTGGCGGGGGCGGCGTGGCGTTCCTATACTGGCCGCGGCCGGACCGTGAGGTCGGGGATCGGAGGCGACGGTGAGGACTGTGCTTCGGCGTTCCTGGGCGGCCGCCCATGCGGCGCTCGTGCTGGTGCTGGCCTGCCCACCCGCGGGCGCTGCGGCGTTCGTGGACCGCATCCCGCTGCCGCGCGACACGATGACCGTGCCGATGCGCGAGCTCGGGCGGTACGGCGGCCGCTTCGTCATCGGCCAGACCTCCGGCCCCAAGACCTTCAACGCGCTCATCGCGAACGAGCAGAACTCGAACGAGATCTGCGACCAGCTCTACGCCTCGCTCACGAACTTCGACAACGCGACGCAGCGCGACGTGCCGTGGCTGGCCCGCTCGTGGAGCTGGAGCAGGGACCACCGCACGCTCACGTTCCACCTGCGCCGCGGTATGCGCTTCTCCGACGGCCACTCGCTCACGGCCTACGACGTCCAGTTCAGCTACGACGTCGCCATGGACGACTCGCTGCCGACGGTGGGCAAGGACGGGCTCTCGTACGTCGATCCCGTGACGGGCGTGGAGACGCCCTTCCGCTACCGCGCCGTCGACTCGCTCACCTTCTCGGTCACCTCCCCCAAGCCGTTCGCGATGATGCTCTCGGCCGCGAGCGCGGTGCGCATCATGCCGCGGCACGTGCTCGAGGGACCGTGGCGGGAGAAGCGGTTCGCCTCGATGTACGCCACGAACACGCCGCCGGAGCAGCTCGTGACGAGCGGGCCCTGGAAGCTCGAGCGCTACGACCCGGGGCAGGTCGTCCTGCTCGAGCGCAACCCGTACTGGTTCGGCGTCGACGCCCGCGGCCGGCGGCTGCCGTACCTCGACGAGCTCGCCTTCCAGATCGTGCCCGACCAGAACGTCGCGGCGATGAAGTTCCACTCGGGCGAGCTCGACGCGGTCGACAACGTCCGCCCCGAGGACTACCGCGGCTACCGGGAGGCGAGCCAGCGCGAGAAGTTCACCTTCTACGACATCGGGCCGTCCCTCAACACGAACTTCATCTGGTTCAACTGCAACCTGGCGCGCACGGGCGAGCCGGCCGCGGGGCGCGTGAGATACGCGTGGTTCACGAACCCGGTCTTCCGCCGGGCCGTGTCGAAGGCGATCGACCGTGACGCGATCATCCGCGGCCCGTTCCGCGGTTACGCGGTCAAGAACTGGGCGCTGCTCACGCGCGGCAACCGCGTCTGGTACGACTCGACGGTCACGCGCTGGGACTACGACCCGGCGGGCGCGCGGCGGCTGCTCGCCGGGCTCGGCTGGCGGGATCGCAACGGCGACGGCGTCCTCGAGGACCAGGACGGCAACACCGTCTCGTTCACGGTGATGACGAACGCCGACAACACGCTGCGGCAGGACATGCTGACCCTGATCGCGGACGACCTCGCCAAGGTCGGCATCAAGGTGAGCGCGCAACCGCTCGAGATGTCCACCGTCGTGCAGCACATCCGCAGCGACTTCCAGTACGAAGCCTGCCTGCTGGGCCTGGGGCCCGCGACGCCGCCGGACCCGGGGATGTACCCGAACGTGATCCGCTCCTCGGGCCTGACGCACTACTGGCACGTGCGGCAGGACCGGCCGGGCACGCCCGAGGAGGCCGAGCTCGACCGGCTGTTCATGGAGAACACGTACTCGACCGACATGGCCGTCCGGCGGCGCACGTACCACGCGATGGCGGACCTGATGGGACGCCAGGCGTGGTTCGTGTGGCTGCCGACGCAGGTCATTCGCGTGCCCGTGCGCACGAAGTTCGGGAACGTGCATCCCACGGTGATCCCGCACCGGATCCTCTGGAACATCGACCGCGTGTTCCTGCGGGCGGGGGCGAACTGAGCGCCGGCAGCATGACCACGTGGGTCGTGCGCCGCGTGCTCCAGCTCGTGCCGTTGCTGCTGGGGGTCTCGGCGCTCACGTTCGCGCTGCTGCAGCTCGCCCCGGGCGACTTCACGTCGATGCTGGCCGAGAACCCGCAGGTCTCGGCGGAGACGATCGCGCGCATGCGCCACGTGTTCGGCCTCGACCGGCCGGCATGGGTCCAGTACCTGCTCTACCTGCGCAACGTCGTCCTCCACGGCGACCTCGGCCAGTCCTTCACCTACCACCAGCCCGTGACGCAGGTGCTGCTGGGCCGGCTCGGCAACACGCTCGTGCTCGCGCTGGCCGCCGCGGTGGTCACGTGGGGGCTCGCGATCCCGCTCGGCGTCGCGGCCGCCGTGCGGCAGCACGGCTGGGTCGACCGCGCCCTGTCGCTGTTCGCGTTCGGCTGGCTCTCCGTTCCCGAGGTGATCTCGGGGCTCGTCCTGCTCTACCTCGCGGCCCGCACGGGCTGGCTGCCCGTGGGGGGCATGCACTCGATCGACGCGGCGTCGATGCCGCCGGCCGGCCGCGCGCTCGACCTGCTGCGCCATCTCGCGCTGCCGGCCCTCGTCGTCGGCGGGGTGCCGCTCGCGGGGCGCATGCGCCAGATGCGCGGCAGCCTGCTCGACGTGCTGCGGCTCGACTACGTGACCACCGCGCGCGCCAAGGGGCTGCCCGAGCGCGACGTCGTGCTGCGCCACGCGCTGCGCAACGCGCTCAACCCCATGATCACGCTGTTCGGCCTCACGCTGGGCTCGCTCGTCTCGGGCGCGTTCGTCGCCGAGGTCGTGTTCGCGTGGCCGGGACTCGGCAGCCTGACGATCGAGGCCATCCAGCGGCAGGACCCCTACCTGGTGCTGGGCGCGGTGCTCATGGCGGCCACGGTGCTCGTGCTGGGGAACCTCGTCGCGGACGTGCTGCTCGCGCTCGCCGACCCGAGGATCCGCCGTGCCTGACGCCCCGCGGGCCGCCGCCGCCGGACGGAGCCGCGCGGCCCTCGCGCGCAACCGCGTGGCCGTCGCGGGGGGCGTGTTGCTGGGCCTGCTCTACGCGGGGGCGCTGCTGGCGCCGTTCCTCGCGCCGTACGCCGAGAACGACATCGACCGGGAGCGCTTCTTCCATCCGCCGACGCCGGTCCACTGGCGGGGCGCCGACGGGCGCTGGACGCGGCCGTACGTGCGGGCGACCGTGCTGACGGACCCGGAGCGCTTCGCCTACCGCGAGGACCCGGCGCGGCCGCTGCCGCTGCGTCTGTTCGTGCACGGCGCGCCCTACCGGCTGCTCGGCGTGCTGCCGGGCGACCGGCACCTGTTCGGCGTCGACGCGCCGGGCCGCGTCTACCTGCTCGGGGCGGACGCGCTCGGCCGTGACGTGTGGACGCGGCTGCTCTACGGCGCGCAGGTCTCGCTCACGGTGGGCCTGGTCGGGATCGCCATCTCGTTCGCGCTCGGTCTGCTGCTGGGCGGGCTCGCCGGTTACGTCGGCGGCTGGGCGGACACACTGGTGATGCGGGGCACCGAGGTGCTCCTGAGCGTGCCGGGGCTCTACCTCGTCGTCGCGCTGCGCGGTGCGTTCCCGCGCGACCTGCCGAGCCGCCAGGTCTACCTCGCGATCGTCGCGATCCTGTCGCTGATCGGCTGGGCCGTGCTCGCGCGCGCCATCCGCGGCATGGTGCTCTCCATCCGCGAGCAGGACTACGTGGCGGCGGCGGAGGCGCTGGGCATGGGGCGCCTGCGCGTCCTCGTGCGCCACATCCTGCCCAACACGGCGTCGTTCGTGATCGTGGCGGCGACGCTCGCCGTGCCCGGCTACATCCTCGGCGAGGTCGTGCTGTCGTTCCTTGGCCTGGGCGTGCAGGAGCCGTCCGCCTCCTGGGGCAACATGCTCCAGCAGGCGCGTGCGATCGACGTCATGCGCGACCAGCCGTGGTTGCTCTTCGGGCCGGCCGCGGCCATCTTCGTGACCGTGATGGCCTTCAACGTCCTCGGCGACGGGCTGCGCGACGCGCTCGATCCGCGCCGGGCGGGGGCGTCCCGGTGAGCGGGCCCCTGCTCGAGGTGCGCGACCTGCGCACGCGGTTCACGACCGACGCCGGCGTCGCCTGGGCGGTGGACGGCGTCTCGTTCGACCTGCGCGAGGGCGAGACGCTGGCGCTGGTGGGCGAGTCGGGCAGCGGCAAGAGCGTGACGTCGCTCTCGATCCTGCGACTCGTGGCGGGTCCCCAGGGCCGCATCACCGGCGGGGCGGTGCGCTTCCGCGGCCGCGACCTGCTGGCCCTGCCGGAATCCGAGATGCGCTCGGTCCGCGGGCGCGAGATCTCGATCGTCTTCCAGGAGCCGATGACGTCGCTGAACCCCGTCTTCACGTGCGGCGCGCAGGTCGCCGAGGTGCTCGAGCTGCACGAGCGGCTGCCGCGCGCCCGCGCGCGCGAGCGCGTGGTCGAGCTCTTTCGCCAGGTCGGGATCGCCGAGCCCGGGTTGCGCGTCGACGCCTATCCGCACGAGCTCTCGGGCGGCATGCGCCAGCGGGTCATGATCGCGATGGCGCTCGCCTGCCGGCCCTCGCTGCTGATCGCGGACGAGCCCACGACCGCGCTCGACGTGACGATCCAGGCACAGATCCTCGAGCTGCTCGGCCGCCTGCGGCGCGAGCTCGGCATGGCCATCCTGCTCATCACGCACGACCTCGGCGTCGTGGCCGAGAACGCGGACCGGCTCGCGGTCATGTACGCGGGGCAGGTCGTCGAGCAGGCGGACGTCGGAGCGGCGTTCACGCGGCCCCTGCATCCCTACACCGCCGGGCTGCTCGCCTCGTTGCCGCGGCTCGGGGACGCGCGCGGGCGGCTGCGGGCGATCCCGGGCCAGGTGCCGGACCCCGTCGCCTACCCGGCCGGCTGCCGCTTCCATCCGCGTTGCCCGCTGGCCCAGGAGCGGTGCCGGCGCGAGATGCCGGCGCTCGAGGGGGCGGGCGAGGGACGGGCGGTGCGCTGCTGGCGCTCGGCCGAGATCGCCGCCGGGGCGGTGGATGCGGTGACGGGGAGGGAGACGGGATGAGCGCCGCGCTGCTCGAGGTGCGCGACCTGCGCAAGCACTTCCCGGTGCGGCGCGGCCTCTTCGGCCGCGTCTCCGGGCACGTGCGCGCGGTGGACGGCGTCTCGTTCGACGTGCGCCGCGGCGAGACGCTGGGCGTCGTGGGCGAGAGCGGCTGCGGCAAGACGACGCTCGTGCGCACGCTGCTGCGCCTGGTCGAGCCGACGTCGGGGCAGGTGCGCCTCGACGGGGTCGAGCTCACCTCGCTGCCGCCCCCGGAGCTGCGGGCGGCGCGGCGGCGCATGCAGATGGTCTTCCAGGACCCGTACTCCCGCCTCAACCCGCGCCTCACGGTGGGCAGCGCCATCGGCGAGGCGCTGGCGGTCCACCGGCTCGCACGCGGCCCGGCGGCGCGCGAGCGCGTCGCCGAGCTGCTGGTCCAGGTCGGGCTCTCGCCCGACCACGCGCGGCGCTATCCGCACGAGTTCTCGGGCGGCCAGCGGCAGCGGGTCGGCATCGCGCGCGCGCTCGCGGTCCAGCCGGAGCTGCTCGTGCTCGACGAACCGGTCTCGGCGCTCGACGTCTCGATCCAGGCGCAGATCGTGAACCTGCTCGCGGACCTGCAGGAGCGGCTCGGGCTTACGTACGTGTTCGTCGCGCACGACCTCTCCGTGGTCGAGCACGTGAGCGACCGGGTCGCGGTCATGTACCTCGGGCGCATCGTCGAGATGGCGGATGCCGCGACGCTGTACCGCGAGCCGCGCCACCCGTACACGCGGTCGCTGCTCGCCGCGGTCCCGGTGCCGGACCCCGGGCGCCGCGCCGCGCGCCGGGTGCTCCGGGGCGACGTGCCGAGCCCGGCCCGGCCACCCTCGGGCTGCCGGTTCCACCCCCGCTGCCCGCTCATGGAGGAGCAGGCGGGGGCCGCCCGGTGCCGGGCCGAAGGGCCGGAGCTGCGCGAGGTCACGCCGGGGCACTGGGTGGCCTGCCACTTCGCCTGAAGCCCCGCCGGTGCCCGGCGCGGGCACTGCGCGTTTCCACCCGCGGCGGGCGCGTTTCCGCCCGGCCGCGAGGCGCGTCGAGGCGCGTCGTGCCCGGCCGCAATGCCGCCGCGGGCGCATCGCAATGCGATTCGCCACGACCGGGACCCGGAATCGCGCCGTTCGCGGGCCCGCCGTCGCACTCGCCGGAATATGCGGCCGAGGCGCGCCCGCCGGCGGTCCCGGCATCGCCCTTGCGTGACTCACCCGGTGAAGCCGCGATGCGGCGGCCGCCACACCGGAACCGGAAAGACCCGGGAGCGGACCTTCGGTCGCGACACCAGCGAACAGGTAGTGCTCCCTGTGCCACTCGTGATTGGCCGTCTGTGGGCTGATCCCCCTATCGCGAGCGAAGGAGTCTATCGGACTGGCACACGGTGGTTGCGGGGAGCTTTCTGTAGGGCCCTGTTGTCTGCGGCGCACCTGGCCATCGTGCTCGACTCACGCGACCGTGACCCAGGGCCCATGAACCACCCGAAGCCGGGGCGTCCGACGCCCCGGCTTCGTCGCGTGCGCCCGCCCCGTCCCTCGCGGACCGCTTCTCCCGGGAGGGACGTATCGCTGCGGACCGTTGACCGGCCCTTCACACACTGTTAGCTTCGCGAGCCATTCCACGGGATGAAGGCCATCCGGTGGGCCGGAAACGCACGGAGAGCCATGAACGACCATCGCCCGCGGCTGGCGCTCGGACTCCTGGAGACGCGCGGCTGGGTGGCGGCGGTCGAGGCCGCCGACGCCATGGCGAAGGCGGCGCGGGTTCGCGTCGTGCGGTACGAGGTCACGCGGGACGCCCTCGTGACCATCGTCGTGCGAGGCGACCTCGCGGACGTCGAGGCGGCGGTCGCGGCCGGGGAGGCCGCGGCCGGGACCGTGGGCACGCTGCGGCGGGGGCACGTGATCCCCGCGCCCGATCCGGCGCTGGAGTTCATGCTGTAGCGGGACGGCCGGGAGGGCCGCCCCGGAACCGACACCCACGCCGAAACGGCGGGAGGACGCGATGCAGGAAGAAGCCCTTGGCTTGATCGAGACGCGCGGATTCGTCGCGATGGTGGAGGCGTCCGATGCGATGGTGAAGGCCGCGCGCGTGACGCTGGTGCACTACGAGAAGATCGGTGGCGGCTACGTCACGACCGTCGTGCGGGGCGATGTCGCCGCCGTGCGCGCCGCGACCGAGGCCGGCGCCGCCGCGGCCGCGAAGGTCGGCGAGGTCGTGTCGGTGCACGTCATCCCGCGTCCGCACGGCCAGCTCGAGGACGCGCTGCCGATCCGCCGCCCCGAGCCCGCCGGCAAGAAGTAGTCATGATCCTGGCGCAGGTGCTGGGGACCGTCGTCTCGACGCGCAAGGACGGCGGGCTCTCCGGCCTCAAGCTGCTGCTCGCGCGCGAGGTCGACGGCCAGTTCAAGCCGGCCGGGAACTTCGTCGTGGCCGTGGACGCCGTGGGCGCGGGAACCGGCGAGGTCGTGCTGATCGCCGCCGGCTCCTCGGCCCGGCTCACCGAGGTCACGAAGGACAAGCCCGTCGACCACGTCATCAGCGCCATCGTGGACGCCGTCGAGATCGACGGGCGGGACGTCTACCTCAAGCGCGCGACCGTGGCGGAGTGAGCGGCGCATGACGCTCGACCCGAGCCGCATCGAGGCGATCGTCGCCGACGTGCTCGACCAGCTCGAGCGCGCCGGCGGCGGCTCCGGCGACGCCCGGCCGCTGGGCTGCCACGCCACCCTCGACGACGCGGTGGCCGGGGCGCGCGCGGCCTTCGCCGCGTTCCGCGACGTGCCGCTCGAGACGCGTGCGCGCATCATCGCGTCGATCCGGCAGGCGCTGATCGCCCAGCTCGAGCACATCGCGCGCGTCGCGGTGGACGAGACGGGCCTCGGGCGCGTCGAGGACAAGGTGCTCAAGAACCGGCTCGTCGCGGAGAAGACGCCCGGCATCGAGGACCTCGAGCCGTTCGCGTGGACCGGCGACCACGGGCTCACGCTCGTCGAGCGCGCGCCCTACGGGGCGATCGGGGTCATCACGCCGGTCACGAACCCCTCCGAGACGATCATCAACAACGGCATCTCGATGATCGCGGGGGGCAACACCGCCGTCTTCTGCCCGCACCCGAGCGCGCGCAAGGTCTCGATCCTCACGATCGACCTGATCAACCGCGCGGCGCGGCGCGCGGGGGCGCCCGCGCCGCTCCTGCACTCGGTCCTGGAGCCCACGCTCGACGTGGCCAAGGCGCTGCTGCGCTACCCGGGCATCCGGCTGAATGTCGTCACGGGCGGGCCGGGCGTGGTCAAGGAGGCGATGGACGCCGGCAAGAAGGCCATCTGCGCCGGCCCGGGCAACCCGCCTGCGGTGATCGACGAGACCGCCGACCTCGAGCAGGCCGCGCGCGACCTCGTCATGGGCGCCTCGCTCGACAACAACATCATCTGCACGGACGAGAAGGAATTCGTCTGCGTCTCGATCGTCGCCGACCGGCTCAAGGAGCTCATGAGCCGCGCGGGGGCGATCGTCCTGCCGCCGCACCAGGTCGAGCAGGTCCGCAAGCTCGTGATGGAGTACGAGAAGGGCCCGCGCAAGCACGGCGGCGTGAACAAGAAGTACGTCGGCAGGAACGTGGACGTCATCCTGCGCGACGCCGGCATCCCGTGCGATCCCTCCAAGCGGATCGCGCTGTGCGAGGTCGACCCGGACCACCCGTTCCTGTGGACGGAGATGATGATGCCGGTGCTGCCGCTCGTGCGCGTGCGCCATGTCGACGAAGGCATCGACTTCGCCGTCGAGGTGGAGCACGGCTATCGCCACACCGCGTCGATGCATTCGCGCAACATCGACAAGCTCTCCAAGATGGCACGCGCGATGGACTGCTCCATCTTCGTCAAGAACGGCCCGAACGCCTCCGGCCTCGGCTGGAACGGGGAGGGCCCCACCAGCTTCACGATCGCGAGTCCCACCGGCGAGGGCATGACCACGGCGCGGAGCTTCACCCGCCTGCGGCGGTGCACGCTCAAGGACCGCTTCCGGATCGTATGAACCCCGTCGCCATTGCCGCGGTCGAGACCTCCAGCATCGCCCAGGGCTTCGTCGTCGCGGACGCCATGATCAAGCAGGCGGACGTGGAGGTGCTCGAGGCGTCCACGCTCTCGCCCGGGCGGTACTGGATCCTCATCGGCGGCGACGTGGCCCCGGTGCGCGCCTCGCACCGGCGCGGTGTCGAGGTGGCCGCGGACACGCTGCTGGACGAGCTCTTCATCCCGCAGCTCCATGCCGGGGTCTTCCCGGCGCTGCGCGGGCTGGTGCCGTCGAGCGAGGACGACGCGCTCGGCATCGTCGAGACGCTGACGGCGGCGTCGGCGATCGTCGCGGCCGACGCGGCGGCGAAGAACGCCGGGATCACGCTGCGCGACGTCCGGCTGGCGAGCGGCATCGGCGGCAAGGGCGTCGTGACCCTCTCGGGCAGCGTGAGCGACGTGCAGGCGGGCGTCGCGGCGGGCCGGGAGCTGGCGCAGAAGCGCGGCCTGCTCGCGCGCTCGGTCGTCATCCCGAGGCTCGACCCGCGGCTGCGCGCGCGGCTGGGCTGATGCATTTCGCGCGCGTCATCGGCACGGTCGTGGCGACCGAGAAGGTGCGGTCGTGGCGCGGCTCGCGCATCCTGGTGCTGGCCCCGTGCGACTCCTCGGGGACGGCGACGGGGGCACGGCCGCTCGCCGCGATCGACCTCGTCTCGGCGGCCCCCGGGCAGCTCGTCTTCTACGTGCGCGGGCGGGAGGCGGCCGTGGCGCTGGCCGATCCCGAGAACCCGGCCGACGCGGCGATCGTCGGCATCGTGGACCACGTCCGCGAAGCGCCCGGGGCGACGCGCTGATGTTCCTCGCGACGGTCGTGGGCGAGGTGGTCGCGACCATCAAGCACCCGCACCTGGCGTCGCAGCGGCTGCTGCTCGTGCGGCCCGAGCCCACGCCGGGGCGGGCGCAGCCCGCGAGCGTGATCGCCGTCGACACGGTGGACGCCGGGATCGGCGACCGGGTGCTCGTGGCGGACGAGGGCAACACCGCCGCGCAGGTCCTGCGCAAGCCCCGCGGCCCGGTGCGCACGATCATCGTCGGCGTGGTGGACGAGACCGACCTGCCCTCCGGGTCCTGAGCGGCCAGGTCCGGACTTGTCGGGCGGGGCCGTCGCGCTTAGATTGGTGTGCCGCTGGAGGTGAACCCGATGCCGCTCTACGAATACCGTTGCCCGGACTGCCGAGGCTCGTTCGAGGCGCTCCTGGACCGCTGGAACTCGCCGGCGCCACCCTGTCCGCACTGCGGGGCCGCGCGCGTCGAGCGCCGGCTCAGCGTGTTCGCGGTGACGTCGGCGGCCTCGTCCGCGCCCGCGCCATGCGGCGAGGCGGGGGGCTGCGGGCCGGGCGGATGCGGTTGCTGCTCGTCATCGAACTGAGGTCGGTTGGTTCGGCGTTTCATCAGGAGGACGCACATGACCAAGGCGGACCTGGTGGAGGAGATCGCCCAGG
The DNA here is from genome assembly GCA_037917155.1 of Candidatus Eiseniibacteriota bacterium. Classification (GTDB taxonomy): domain Bacteria; phylum Eisenbacteria; class RBG-16-71-46; order RBG-16-71-46; family RBG-16-71-46; genus CAIXRL01. Next base: position 2,298 of record JBAIWU010000209.1, on the reverse strand, counting down.
CGACGGGCGTTTCCAGGAATCACACGGCCATCATCGTGGACGGACTGCTGGACTCCGTCTGCCGTGCGCTGAGTGACGGCAAGCATCTGGAGATTCGTGGATTCGGCACGTTCAAAGTGCGTGAGCGGCGGGCTCGCCGGGCGCGCAATCCGCGCAGCGGGACGGAGGTGCTGGTGCCCGCGAAGCTGGTGCCGGTGTTCAAGCCCAGCCGGGAGCTGAAGGCGCTCGTGCTGGAGCACGCCAATCAGGAGCAGACGGTCGGCCGCTGAGGCCATTTCGAGGAGCGGGAATGGGTTCTGGAAAGAAGCGGAAGCGCAAGAAGATCGCCACGCACAAGCGTAAGAAGCGTCTGCGGAAGAACCGCCATAAGAAGCGCATCCGCTAGCCGGCCCCATCAGGACGCCGAGCCGGTCCGTCGTCTCCTCGGCCGCGCGCACTTTGCGCGCGGCCGTTGGAGCTTCGATCCCGCCCGTCGCTGGCCCGGCGGCATTCGCGAGTTGAAGTGGAAGGGCAGCGCCCAGCCCGAGGACGGCGACTACGTCATCGCCGAGGTCCCGGACGACGGGGCGGCACACCTGGTCGAGGTGCTGGGCGCCGACGACCGCCCGGCGTGGGACGACCACGCGGTCGCGTCGCAATACCGGCTCCGCGTGCGCTTTCCCGCGGCGGCCGAGGCCGAGGCGGCCGCGTTCGCCGAGCCCGGCGCCCGCGAGCGCGAGGGCCGGCTCGACCTGCGCGACCGGCTCGTGCTGACGATCGACCCGGCCGACGCCCGCGACCACGACGACGCGCTCTCGCACCGCGACCTCGGGCACGGCCTCCACGAGGTCGGCATCCACATCGCCGACGTCTCCTGGTACGTGCGCGAGGGCTCGGCCCTGGACGCGGAGGCGCGCGAGCGCGGCACGAGCTGCTACCTGCCGGGCGGCGCCGTGCCGATGCTGCCGGAGCGGCTCTCGACCGACCTGTGCTCGCTGCGCGAGGGCGTGGACCGGCTCGCGATCTCGGTCCTGGCGACGCTCGACGGCGACGGCGTCCTGCACGAGTACCGCTTCGCCGAGACGGTGATCCGCAGCCGCCATCGCCTCGCCTACGAGCAGGTCGAGGACGCCCTGCGCGCCCGGCCCGCGCTCGACGACGCGGCGCGCGAGGCGGTGACGCGCCTCATGGCCCTGGCGCGCCGGCTGCGCGCCCGGCGGCACGCGGTGGGCGCGCTCGCGATCGACTCGCCCGAGGTGAAGGCCGTCGTCGACGAACGCGGCGAGCCGCTGCGCATCGAGCGGCGCCCCCACCTCGAGAGCCACGAGCTGGTCGAGGAGTTCATGCTGCTCGCGAACCGCTGCGTCGGCGAGGCGGGCGCCGTGCGCGGCGCCGGCATGCTCTGGCGCGTGCACGAGCCGCCGCAGGAGCGCAAGCTCGCCGAGCTGGACGAGGTGCTGCGCGTGCTGGGGCTGCCGCGGCCGGGGCGAGCGGACGCGCCGCACCGGGCCCTTCCGGCGCTGCTCGCCGTGCCGCTCGACGAGGCGAGACGGCGGCTCGTGCACCGGCTCGCGCTGCGCTCGCTCGCGCGGGCGCGCTACAGCGAGCGGGACCTCGGCCACTTCGGCCTGGCCACGCGCGAGTACTGCCACTTCACGTCGCCCATCCGGCGCTACCCCGACCTCCACGTGCACCGGCGCGTGCGCGAGTGGCTGCAGGGCCGGCGCGACGCCGCGTGGGACCCGGTGGAGAACGCGGCCCTGGCCGCGCAGTGCACCGCCGCCGAACAGAACGCCACCGACGCCGAACGCGATGCGGTCCGCGTCAAGGGACTGCGCCATCTGGAGACGAGACTCGGCGAGCGTGCTTCGGGTACTATCTCCGGACTCATCCCTCGGGGTTTCTTCGTCGAGCTGGACGACGTCCCGGTGGACGGTTTCGTGCGCGTCGGCCTCGACGCGGACGACCGCTTCGACCTCGACCCGTCCGGAGTGCGACTGGTGGGACGACGGACGCGCCGCCGCTTCACGCTGGGGGACCCGGTGAACGTGGTGATCGCGCGCGTGGACGTGCCCGCGCGCGAGTGCGATTTCGCGCTGGTCTTGACGGAGCCGCGACGGGGGCGTCGCGCACAACGGAGGCTAGGATGGCGGTGAAGAAGGCCACGCGGCGGCGGGAGCGCCGCCAGGAGATGCGGGTCGACGCCCGGCTCAGCATGCGGGTCGAGGGCGCGCACGACGGGGCCCAGGCCCAGGTCGTGACCGAGAGCCAGAACATCTCCGCGAGCGGCGTCTACTGCCTGAGCTCGCATTTCCTGCC
>JBAIWU010000208.1:0-1506 GCA_037917155.1 Candidatus Eiseniibacteriota bacterium | reverse complement strand
AACGCCGTCACCCTGTCGGTGAGCCCCAGCGTGACGAGACCGGGAATGTTGAGGCGCTCCGGGGCGACGCTGAAGTGATTCACATTGGGCAGCCCGCCGTGGATGGCGACACGCACGGGCTCGGAGTGGATGGCCGTGCTCGTGACCGCCGCTCCGATCTGCACGGCCTGAGCCAGCGTGCCCGAGGTCAGCGTCACGGCCGCGAGGCCGTAGGAGTCCGTCGACACGGTGTCCGGACTCAGCGTCGCGCCGCCTCCCGGCATCTGGTAGAGCGTGAATTGGACGGTGACACGGCGGCCGAAGCCGAGCGGCTGTCCCTGGGCATCCCGCACCTCGAACACGAACGTGGCGTTTTCGTCGTCGCCCCCGTGCGGGACTCCGAGCGAGAACGCGGAGGCGGACTTGAGCACGATGGCGGTCGCGGGGCCCCCGCCTCCCGCGGTGCCCGTGACCGTGCGCGCGAGCGAGACATTGTCGGAAAGCGAGTTCGGAGTGCCGGCCCGAACCGTCAGTGATGCCGTCGCGTCGTCGAAGCCGGGCTTGCTGAGCGTGAGCTGAACGAACTCGTTGTCGTTGGCGCTCACCGACAGCGTGAACCAGCCGGTGGAATCCGTGTTTGCCAGCGCGTTCTTCCCCACGGCGCGCACCATCACGTCCGGCACGCCGCGGCTGACGACGTCCGCGTAGACCACCCGCCCGGTCACGGTCGTGGCTTCGGGGCCGGTCGGCTCCGAGCTCTTGGAACAGCTCGTCACCAGCAACAGAACGCCGATCGCGCACGCGAGTGAGGCGATCCGACGGAGCGGCGCAAACCGTGCCGTGCGAACAGGGTTCGATCCACCCACGGCCCAATCCTCCATGATACTCGAGTCAGGCGGGGCGCACGCACGATACAGTACGGAGATCGAACCTACGCCGCGCTGCCGGGGTAGTCAAGAATCTCAATGCCTTGCGGCGGATGTGCCTAAGGCGAGCTTCCGATGCTCCGCGAGAGGGGAGGCGTCGTTCGAATGGAGGTCGCGCGCTGACTCCGGCCTGTGCAGTAGCACATCGGAGCTCGCGACGTCACGCGGTCACGGCATGATCGCGACGCGTCGTGTGAGGGAGCGATCGCCCTCCACGAGCCGCACGAGGTAGATGCCGGGGCGCAGCTCGGCGAGTGGGCGCATCCGAACCACGTGCCTGCCGGCGCCCAGGCCGCCGACGTCGGTGCTCCTGACTTCCCTCCCCGCCACGTCGAACAGGCTCAGGCGCGCGGCGCCCGATCCGGCGAGCGAGAACGAGACGTTCAGCTCACGGACCGCCGGGTTCGGCGTCGGCGGCTCGAGCATCGTCACGCGCGCCGGCGGGGCGTCGACGCCGGTCGCGGTCGGGGCGCCGATCGTGCCCTCGAAGCTCACGCGTTGGGCGTAGATGTTCGAGATCGAGCCGCGGAAATCGTCCCAGTCGGCGATCGCGCCGTGCGCCCCATCGGCCACGAGGTCCGGGTAGTCCTGGTCTCCGGTG
>JBAIWU010000207.1:0-1691 GCA_037917155.1 Candidatus Eiseniibacteriota bacterium | reverse complement strand
CCCGGCCCAGCCCTAACATACCCGCCGGTATGTTACCGACCGCCATACGCGCCCGCGCCCCGCGGCGTGCCGCCGGGCGAGTCCCGGCCCGCCGCACGCGCCGCCCCGACGAGCGCCCGTTCGAGCTGCTCGACGCCGCCCTGCGCGTCTTCGCCGCGCGCGGCTACCGCAACACGCGCCTCGAGGAGGTCGCGGCCGCCGCGGGCGTCACGAAGGGCGCGGTCTACCACTACTTCGCGGACAAGGAGGAGCTGCTCGTGCGCGCCGTCGCGCGTCACGTCGAGCGCGCGCTCGGCCGGATCGAGGACGCGCTGCGCGGCGAGACCGGCACGGCCTCGGCGCGGCTGCGACTCTTCCTGCGCCGCGCGTTCGGCGGTGAGGATCGCGAGCGCGATGACATGCTCGCGCTGCTGCAGGACATCGCGCACGAGACGCCCGCCGTCTACCGCCGCTGGGTCGCCGACGGCGCGGTGCGCGGCTGGGGCGTCGTCGCGTCGCTCATCGAGGAGGGCAAGGCCGCCGGCGAGTTCCGCGTCGACGTGGACAGCGAGGTCGCGGCGCGGCTGGTCCTGAGCGGCCTGCTGGGCCAGCTCGTCCTGCAGCGGCACGCGCGCGAGCTGCCCGCCGTGCGGATGAACGCGGACCGGCTGGTCGACTCGACGGTCGACCTGCTGCTCGCCGGCCTGCGCCCCGCGTACGCGCGCACGCCGGCGGAGCCGCGGCCGACCCGGAGCGCCGCGGTCGCGAGGCGGCGGCAATGACCGCGCCCCCCATCCGCATCGTCACCGTGACGCGGGAGTTCGGCGCCGGTGGCGGCGCCTTCGCGAAGGAGCTGGGCGCGCGGCTCGGCTGGCCCGTGCTGGACCACGACATCGTCCACCGGGTGGCGGCGCGGCTGCGCATGGACGACGAGACCGTCGAGCATTTCGACGAGCATCCCCCGTCGCTGCTCGCGCGTGTCGCGAGTGTTCTCGTCGTCCCCCAGCCCGAGCTCTACGGGTTCCCGCCGCCGGGAGGCGTGCCGGACGCCGACGCGATCGCGCGGGCGTCGACGGCGGTGATCCGCGAGGCGGGCGCGTCCCCGCCGATCGTCGTCGTGGGGCACGGCTCGGAGTGCATCTTCGCCGGGCGGCCGGACACGCTGCACGTCTTCCTGCACGCGCCGCTCGCGACGCGCGTGCGCCGCGTCGTCGAGCGGCTGCGGATCGACCCCGCGACCGCCCCCGCGGTCCTGCAGCGCGCCGACGAGGAGCGGCAGGCCTACGTGCACCGCTACTTCCACCGCGACTGGCGCGAGCCCGCCCTCTACGACCTGCAGTTCGGGACCGCGACGGTGCCGATCGCCGAGGCCGCGGCGTTCGTGGAGCGCCTCGTGCGCGCCCGCCTGCCGGCGGCGCCCGCGCCCCGGCCCGGGGGCGCCCCCGCCGCATGAGCGCCGCCGGCGGACGCGCCTCGGCGCACAAGTGGGTCGTGGCGGGCACGGTGCTGACGGGCACGATCATGGCCGTGCTCGACTCGAGCATCGTCAACGTGGCGCTGCCCGACATGTCGGGCCCGCTCGGCGCGACGCTCGAGGAGATCACGTGGGCGGTGACCGCCTACATCCTCGCGCAGGTGATCGTCATGCCGATCACCGGCCTGCTCGCCTCGCGCTTCGGGCGCAAGCGCTTCTACATGGCCAGCGTGCTGCT
>JBAIWU010000206.1:0-4552 GCA_037917155.1 Candidatus Eiseniibacteriota bacterium | reverse complement strand
GTCCAGCCCGCATGGTGCCCCGCGAGGGCCCCTCGGGTGGGACCACACGCGAGCCGGCGCGCCCGGCGTCAGGTGGTGTGCCAGGTGCTGACCAGCGCCACGGCGCGCCGCGCGGTCGGCGCGGGCGGATGGGCGTGGCCGAGCCGCACGAGGAGCAGCGGCTCCTCGCCCGCGGCGGCGCCGAAGCGGCGCAGGAGCGGGGCGCGGTGCGCCTCGCTCTCGATGGGGTAGACGAGCGGCTGCTGGGCGAGCCCGAGCGAGGCGGCCTTGAGCGCGATCCGCTCGTAGGCCTGCCCCGCGACGAGGCAGGTCGCATCCTGCCGCCGCGGCGCGGCGACCAGGGCGAGCGCGGCCGAGCTGCGCGTGGCGTCGGCCGTCTCGTGCGCGAGGCTGCCCGCCCCCCAGGCGTACGCGCGGCTGCGCGGGTGGAGCGCCCGCGCCGCCAGCCAGCCGAGCGGCCCCGAGAGGCTCATGTGCTCGGGCGTGACGCCGTCCCCCGTGCGCCGCTCCTCGCCGTCGCTCAGGCGCATCCAGCGATAGCGCTCGACCTGCGCCCTCGCGTCGGCGACGCGCTCCTGCACCGCATCGTGCACCAGCCCGGCGACGCCCCGGATCGCGTCGCGCTCGTCGAGCCAGTACAGGCGCAGCTCGTCGGGCACCTGCGCCTGCAGCTGGGCGCGCTCCTGCATCGTGACGCCGCGGCCGTCGTAGTGGCGCGGATTGCTGCGCCGGGCCGTGATCGCCGAGAACAGCGCCCGGTCGCGGTGGGGCTCGCCGGCCTCCCACGTGATCGAGGCCGCGACGAGCGGCGCCCCGGGACGCGCGGCCAGGCCCCACGGCAGGTACTTCACGTTCGGCTGCTGGCCCCAGGCGCGCGCGGCGACGAGCAGGTTCTCGAGCGCCGCGCCGAGCGACATGTGCGTGAAACGCTGGTCGGGATCGCACGACGGGAGCGCGCGGCCCGGATCCAGCGTCAGGCGCAGCTCGGGGCCGTCCATCTCGAAGCGCCACGGCTGCGCGTTCCAGTAGCTGGGGGCCAGGATCGCCGCGCCGATGAGCGCGCGCGCGGCGTCCAGCGTGCCGGGCGGGAGCGCCTCGGGAAGCGTCCACGGCTGCTCGGTCGCGGCCTGGGGGCGGCGGGCCGCCCACCCGAGCGACGGCGCCAGCGCCGCGCAGGCCGCGACGCCCCCGAGCACCACGAGGAAGCGGCGCCGGTCGAGCGTCAGTGTGACGAACTCGGGGCTCGGCTCGGGCGCGGCCGAACTTCGCCGGTCGATTCGGGTCATGGCGGCGCCTAGGCTGCCCCCACCCGCGGGATGCGTCAACGACGGTCCGCCAAGCCGTTGGCACGTGGTCGATTGCCCGGGGCGCTGGCGGGCCGGGCGGGGTCCGGGCTAGCGTGACCGCATGTCGCCCACGCGGTTCGTCACCGACGCCTCGCTCGACTTCGTGGCCCGGCGGCTGCGCTTCCTCGGCTACGACGTCGTCACGCACCGGGGCGCCCGGCTCGAGGAGCTGTTCGAAGCCGCCGCGCGCGACGGTCGCGCCGTGCTGACGCTGAGCGGGCGGCATCCCCGCCGCTGGGGTGGCGTGCCGGTCGTGCGTGCGCTGCGCGGGGACCCCGCGGGCACGGTGCGCGCCGTGGCCGGGGCGCACGAGCCGGCCGGTCCGCCGTTCAGCCGCTGTCCCCGCTGCAACGCGCCGCTCAGGACGCGCACGCCGTTCGAGGCGCACGGGGAGGTGCCGGGGCGCGTGACGCGCGCGGGCGGAGCGCTCACGTGGTGCCCCGCCTGCGGGCAGTGGTTCTGGCCGGGCACGCACGTCACGCGCATCCGGGAATGGCTGGAGGCCGCGATCGGGCGGCCGGTCGGCGGCCCGGCCGCGCCGCCACGCGCCGGAAGTTGAGCGGGCGCTCGCGCGTTCGGGCCTCGTCAGGGCCGCGAAAAGACGGGGCCGCGCGCGCTCTGCGCCGTTGCCTCGGGCGCGCGGACTGCGGCACAATCCAGTTCGACGAGCGCCATGCGCGCGCCGGCGTCGAGCCCGGAGAGATACGTGGGGAGAGGCTCGGTCCGGAGTCGCTGGCGCTCGGTCTCACGAATCGCCAGGCTCGTGCGGGCGACCTTCCCGCGCGGCCTGGCGATTTCGCTTCGGCCGGAGGCGGCGCGCGCCGGTCGCCGCGCGGACGCGCCGCCACGCGTCGTTCCGCACGCGCGCCCTCGCGCTCTCGCGACCCGCGAAGCGCCCATGCTAGACTCCGCTGTTGCGCGTTCCCGCCGCCTTCTCCCGCCCCGGACCGCATGGACCTTTCGGCCCTCGTCGTCACCTACCGATCGCGCGACCACGTCGCCGAATGCCTGCGTTCGCTCGATGCCGCGCGGGCCGGGCTCGCCGTCGAGGTGCTGGTCGTGGACAACGCCTCCGACGACGGCACGCTCGACGCGGTCCGCGAGGCCGCGCCGTGGGCCCGGATCGTCGAGACGGGCGACAACCTCGGCTACGCGCGCGCGGTCAACGTCGGGATCCGCGCGTCCTCGGGCCGGCACGTTCTCGTCCTCAATCCCGACTGCGTCGTGGGCCCCGGCGCGCTCGCGGCGCTGCACGCGTGGATGGAGACGCATCCGCGCTGCGCGATCGCCGGCCCGCTCATCCGTAATCCCGACGGCAGCCTCGAGTACGCCGCCCGGATGTTCCCGCGGGCGTCCGCGCTGCTGTTCAACCGCTACTCGCTGCTCACGCGGCTGTGGCCGGCCAACCCGTGGTCGCGCCGCTACCTGCTCGCGGACTGGGACCACGCGACGCCGCGCCCGGTCGACTGGGTGACGGGCGCGTGCATGCTCGTCCGCCGCGAGGCGATCGACCGCGTCGGCGGCATGGACGAGGCCTACTTCATGTTCAACGAGGACGTGGACTGGTGCCACGCCATGAAGGACGCCGGCTGGGGGGTGGACTTCGTACCGGACGCCACGGTCACCCACCACATCGGCGCGAGTCGCCGGCGCGTGGCGGATCGCGTGATCCTCGAGCGCCACCGCGGCATGATCCACTACTTCCGCAAGTACCACCGCGCCCACCCGCTGGTCGACGCCGCCGTCGCCGGCACCATCATGCTGCGCGCGCGGCTGATGCTGCTGCAGAACCGGTTCAGGCGCTGATGCCGTACTCGCTCCAGCTCGCGATCGCCGCCGCGCTCGTGGCGTGGGCGCTCACGCCCGTCGCCCGCGCGCTCGCCGTGCGCGTGGGCGCGATCGACCTGCCGGACGAGCGCCGCGTCCACACGGCGCCGACGCCGCTGTACGGCGGGCTGGCGATCGCGACCGCGGTGCTGGGCGTCGCCTGGCTCGCGCGCGCGCTGCCCGGACCCGCGGCCCTGCTCGATCCCGCGCCGCTCGCCGGGCTGACGTGCGCGGCCGGTCCCATCCTCGCGCTGGGCCTCGTCGACGACCGCCGCGGGGTCGCGCCGTGGGCGAAGCTCGCCGTGCAGGCCGTGGCGGGTCTTGTGCTGGTCGCGTTCGGCTACGGCATCCCGGAGCTCACCAACCCGTTCGGGCCCGGGATCGACCCGGGACCGCTCGGGCCGCCACTGACCGTGGCGTGGGTGCTGGGCGTGACCAACGCGGTCAACCTGATCGACGGCCTCGACGGCCTGGCGGCGGGCGCGGTCGCGATCGCGTGCGGGGCGCTCTGGACGGCGGGCCGCACGCACGGCGACTTCTACGTGATGTTCGTTGCGGCGCTGCTCATCGGGGCCAACGCCGGCTTCCTGCGCTGGAACTTCCCGCCCGCGCGCGTGTTCATGGGCGACACCGGCAGCCAGTTCCTGGGGCTCACGCTGGCCGCGGTGACGCTGCTCGAGAACCGCAAGGGCACCGCCGCCGTGACGCTGCTGCTGCCGCTCGTCGCGCTGGCGCTGCCGCTCGCGGACACGCTGGTGGCATTCGTGCGCCGGCTGCTGGCGCGGCGGCCGGTGTTCACGGCCGACCGGCAGCACCTCCACCACCAGCTGCTCGATGCCGGGCTCTCGCCGCGCGCCGCGCTGCTCGCCCTGTGGGGGCTGTGCGCCGTGTTCGCGGGACTGGCCGTGCTCCTGGGCTGGCTGCCACGCCCCTGGTCGGTGCTCGTCGTGATCGCGCTCGCCACCGTGCTGCTCGTGACGTTCGAGGTGCTGCGGATCGTGCGGGAGGCGCCCCGGCCGGCGGCGGCGCCCCCGGAGGAACGCCGCCGCTGACCGCGCGCCGCGGCCGCTCAGCGACCGCCGGCCTCCTCGACGAACTCCATCTGGAACGGCGGCGGCGCCTGCCGGCGCGCACCTCCGATCGCGGCGACCTCGCGCTTCGCGGCCGCCTTGCGGGCGGCGTCCTCGGCCGCCGAGAGCGAGGCGGCGCTCACGATGAGCAGGCGTGCGCGGCCTTCGAGCGTCACGCGCACGGCGAGCGCGTCGTCACGCCCCAGGCGCTCGCGCGCGAGCACGCGGCCGGGCCGTCCGTCCGCGAGATCGCGGACGGTCAGGCGAGTCGCGGCGCCCTCGGGCTCGCGTCGCAGCGTGAACCCGTCG
>JBAIWU010000205.1:0-5987 GCA_037917155.1 Candidatus Eiseniibacteriota bacterium | reverse complement strand
GGGGCCGGGCCCGGACGCGCTCCGCGTCCGCGGGGACGTCAGGGCGCCGCTCATCGCTGCTCCAGGCGCAGGCGGACGGCACCCCACTCGAGCCACAGCGCCCACGGCCGCCGCGCCGGGGCCGGGAACACGAAGTCGCCGGCCGGCCCCAGGGCCGCCCACTGCGGACGCCGGCCCGGCTCCACCAGCCAGACGTTGCCGGCAAGCGACTCGGGCGACGGCCGCAGCGGGAAGACCTGCCCGACGAGCGTCGCCGGCGTGCCGAGGCCCGCCCGCTCCTCGCGCACGTCGACGTCCGCGACATCGGTGCGCCAGAGCTGGTGCAGGGTCCACGACGGAGCGCGCAGCGAGGCGGCGGCCGTCGCCGGCTCCGAGTCCCACACCAGCCGCGCCCGGAGGAAGTGGTGCGCGTCCGCGCGGCGCGGGGCCCGCGGGCGGAACAGCGCGCTCGCCCGCTCGAGTGCTCCCGGCGACGGCCCCGTCGCCGGCTCGCCGGCCACCTCGCGCAGCAGCCGGAAGTCCTCGACCTCCTCGCGGCAGAGCGCGCACCCCGCGAGATGCCGCGTCGCGGCCGGGGACAGCCGGGCGTTCCGCAGGGCCAGCGCGAGCAGCTCCGCGTGCGTCAGGTGCCGGCGGGTCATCCGTGCATCCTCCCGGGGTCGGCGGCGACGCCGATCGCGTGGGCGGCCGCCGCGCGGCCGTGGCGGAGCCGGCTGCGCAGGCGCGCGAGGCAGCGCGAGCGCAGCGAGCCCAGGCTGCCCACCGCGAGCCCGAGCCGCTTCGCCATCGCCCGGTACGGCACGGGCGGCCGCGCGAACAGGCCGAGCAGCAGGGTGCGACACGGGTCGCCGAGCGACTCGAGCGAGCGCCGCACGCGCTCGCGCTCCCGCAACCGCTCGAGTACCGCGTCGGCGGAGGGCGCCCAAGCGTCCTCTCCAGCCGAGGCGTCCTGCGCGGCGCGCGTACGCCGCTGCTCGCTCTGCCGCCAGCGCAGCGCCACGCGCCGCGACGCGGTCACGAGCCACGCGCCGAGGCGCTCCGGCTCGCGCAGCCGCGGCAGGTGGCGCAGCAGCGCGGCGAACGTGAGCTGGAAGACCTCGTCGGCGTCGGCGGGCTGGAGCCGGAAGGATGCGGCGACCGCGTGCACGATCCGGCCGTGGCGGTGGACGATCGTCCGCCAGGCGGAGGCGTCGTTCTCGCGGCAGGCCGCGACCAGCTCGGCGTCGCTGCGCCCGTCCGCCTCGGTGGGTTGGGTCATCGCGCGTCGTGAACCGGAGTCAGTCGGGTCCCGCGAGATCCGCGGCGCGGACCGGCGGTGCGCTGCGCCCCAAGGGGCGCGCAGGGCCGCGTCGGCCAGCCCGTGCACCGCGGCCAGGGCGATCGTTCCGCCGCTCATGATAAGGCATTCACGCGGACCGGGCATGCCCGGTGTCCGGCTCGCCGCCGAACGCCGGGCCCACGGCACGCGGGTGAAGGTGAGGCACGGCGCCGTTGCCGGACGGCCGGGTCGCGAGCTCGGGGGAATGACCCGCGGCCAGCCGCTCGCGGATGTCCGCGATCGTCCGTGCCAATCCATCGACGAACCTGGTGCGAGGCGCCCACGCGAGCTCCGAGGTCGCGCGCTCGATGTCCGGGCGGCGCATGCGCGGGTCGTCGGTGGGCAGCGGCAGGTGGGTGACGGCCGACCGGCTGCCAGTGAGCCTCAGGATGATGCGCGCGGTCTCGAGCACCGTGTACTCCTCGGGATTGCCGAGGTTGACCGGCCCCTCGACGTCGCTCCACATCAGGCGCATCAGGCCGGACACGAGGTCGTCGACGTAGCAGTAGCTGCGCGTCTGCGAGCCGTCCCCATGCACGGCGATCGGCTCGCCCTTCAGGGCCTGCGCCACGAACGACGGGATCACGCGTCCGTCGAACAGCCGCATGCCGGGCCCGTAGGTGTTGAAGATGCGGGCGATGCGCACGGTCGTCCCGATGTGCCGCGCGTACGCGCTCGCCAGCGCTTCCGAGTAGCGCTTGGCCTCGTCGTACACGGAGCGGGGCCCCACCGGGTTGACGTGCCCCCAGTAGCTCTCGGGCTGCGGATGGATCTCCGGATCCCCGTAGACCTCGGACGTCGAGGCGAGCAGGAACCGCGCCTCCGCCCGGCGCGCGAGCTCGAGCAGGTTGCGCGTCCCGTCCGCTCCCACCTGCAGCGTCTCCAGCGGCCAGCGGTGGTAGTCCACCGGGCTGGCCGGGCTGGCGAGGTTGAAGACGGCGTCGAGCGGCGGACCCGCGTGGAACGGCCGGCACACGTCGTGGTCGAGCAGCTCGAGCCGCTCGGCGCCCGGGCCGGCCAGCAGGCGCCGCACGTTGTCGTGGCTGCCGGTGAGGAAGTTGTCGACGACGAGGACGTCGTGCCCCTCGGCCAGCAGGCGCGCAGCGAGATGAGACCCGACGAAACCGGCACCGCCCGCGATCAGGATTCGCATCGTGCACTCCACCCGTTGGAAGACGCGCGTGGGGAATCGGCACGAGCACAGGGACACGAGGGAGGACCCGTGATGCAGAAAAGTTCGTCCGGCCCGGCGGGCGGAGCCACGGATCGGGGGGGACGCGACGGCGCCCGGCGGGCGGTCCCGCCGGGCGCCAGCCGGACCCGGTCCGGCGCGCTCTGCTGGAGCCCCGCGGCCGCGGCCGCGGGCTCGGGATCAACGATACCGGCTCTTCACCGCGCCCCACGTGGATGGACGCGCGAGCGTCGTGCCGCAGTGGCCGGGGCCGGTCTCGCCGTTGTTGTAGTCGTCCAGGACCTGGGTGAGCGGGTCCGTCACGCCCGGCGGGAGGAAGCCGCTGCCGATGGGTGGCACCACGAGGCTGCCGATCGCGGCGTCGGCGGACGAGATCGTGCCGGCGATCGACGTGGCGTCGGCGCCCATGGCGACGTTGAGCTTCGCGGCGATGAGCTGGTGCGCGAGCGAGACGAGGCCGTTGCCGGCCACGCTCTGGTTGAGGATGGACATCAGCTGCGTCGCGGTGTAGCTCACCGTCCCGAGCGTCAGGCTGGTCACCGGCCAGTCGCTGGCGTGGTTCTTCCAGAAGCCCTGCGTGTAGGTGCAGTTCGAGCCCTGCTGGGTCGTGAACTCCTGCAGCGTGCCGGTGAGCGCGCTGTTCGAGCCGCCGCCCGGACCGATTGCGTAGGCGCAGAACACGTAGCCCGTGCCGCCGAGCAACTCGATGTGCGTGGTGCCCGAGACGCCCGACTCGTCGAACGTGTCGCCGATCTCGATGTCGAGGGGCTGGTAGGGCGCGAGCTGGAAGCTCACGGCGCTGGCGCCCCAGGTGTTGAGCGTGCCCAGGCCGGTGTAGGCATCCCAACCCTCACCCGGGGTTCCGGGCGCGGGCCACAAGCCGCCCAGCGAGGCGAACTGGTCCGTGCTCATCCAGAGGATCTGGAATCCGTAGGGGGCCCCGCTCGCGCCCGCGGTGACGGTGAGCCGCGCCTTGCCGTGTCCCGCGGAGACGATCTGGAGTCCGACCGGATCCGGCGCGGTCTGGGCACGCGACGCGGGTGCGAACGCGCCGAGCACGGCGATCGAGGCGACGATGACGAGCAGGTGTCGCATTGGGCTCACGGCTCCCCCCGGGATTCTCCGATCAAGGATGCGTGTCTGGTGCGGGCCCGTCGTCCGGGTGATCCGCGTTGCGTTCGGACTCGCGTCTTCGCCGGCATCCGTTCCGGCAACGGGGGGGAAGCGGGGGGCCTCCGCAAGCTCCGACGTTCCTGATTCTGAAGGATCTTTTCCCATTGGGAAACAGAAAAGTACGTCCCGGTCGGACCCGCCCGGCCGCCCCGACGCCCCTGGCACCGGGGGGGGGGTGGCCGGGCTCGCGCGGCCCCCCGCCCGCGGACGTGGCCGCGAGGGAGCCGGACGCGAAGGCGCCCGGCGGAGGGTTCCGCCGGGCGCCTGCCGGACCGGGACTTGCCCGCCGCCCGAGCCCCGGGCGCGGGGCCGGGAGATCAGCGATAGCGCGACTTGACCGCGCCCCACGTCGAGGGACGCGCCAGCGTCGAGCCGCAGTGGCCGGGGCCGGTCTCGCCGTTGTTGTAGTCGTCCAGCGCCTGGGTGAGCGAGCTGGTCGAGCTGGTCGGCAGGTAACCGCTACCGACCGGGGGCACCACGAGGCCGCCGGTCAGCGCGTCGGCGGATGAGATCGTGCCTGCGATCGCCGTCGGGTCGGCGCCCGCGGCGATGTTGAGCTTGGCGGCGATCAGCTGGTGGGCGAGCGAGATGAGGCCGTTGCCGCCCACGGACTGGTTGAGGATCGACATCAGGTCCGTGGCCGAGTAGGTCACGGTGCCCAGCGTCAGGCTGGTGACCGGCCAGACGGTCGGGTGGTTCTTCCAGTAACCGATCGTGTAGGTGCAGTTCGAGCCCTGCTGCGTCGTCGACTGCCCGAGCGTGACGGACAGCGGGCTGCCCGAGCCGCCGCTCGCGCCCAGCGCGTACGCGCAGAACACGTAGCTCGTGCCGTCGGTCAGCTCCGAGTGCGACGTGCCCGAGACACCGGACTCGTCGAACGTGTCGCCGATCTCGATGTCGAGCGACTGGTTCGAGCCGAGCTTGAAGTCCACCGAGGTCGCGCCCCACGTGTTGAGCGTGCCGATGCCGGTGTAGTCGTCCCAGCCCTCACCGGCGACCCACGGCGCGGGCCACACGTTGTTGTAGCTCGCGAACTCGGCCGCGGTCATCCAGCAGACCTCGAAGCCGTTGGGCGCGCCGCTGGCGCCGGCGGTGACGGTGAGCCGGACCTTGCCGTGGCCGGCGGAGACGAGCTGCAGCCCCACGGGATCCGGTGTCGTCTGGGCGTGCGCCACGGGCGCGAGCGTGCTGAGGAGGGCGATCGAGGCGGCGAGTCCGAGCAGGCGTCCCAATGGGCTCATGTTCTCCCCCGAGGAGTCTTCGGCCAACGGTGTGGTGGTGGGGCGGACCTCCGGCGTCCGGCCGGGCCGCATGGCGTTCGGACTCGCGACATCGCCGGCGTCCGATCCGGCAAGGGGGGAACTTCCGCAAGAACCGACACGGGTGATTGTGATGCAGGTTGCCCGGTCAGGAAACGGGAAATTATGGTCGCGCTGGCCATAATCGTGTGTGATAACACACTATTGATCAGTCCGACCGAATGGCGTTCGGCGGGGTGGAACCCGCCTCAGGCCGTCCCGCCGTGCCGCCGGAACGCCTCGGCGATCCCCGCCGCCGTGGCCGGAACGACGCCGACCTCGGTGACGAGCGCGGTCACCAGGCCGTGCGGGGTCACGTCGAACCCGGGGTTGCGCGCCGGGCTGCCCTCGGGCGCCACGCGGACGCGGCCCAGCGCGCCCGACGCGTCAACGCCCTCGACCGTGAGCACCTCGTCCGGCGAGCGCTCCTCGATCGGGATGCCCTCGCCGGTGGCGGTGGCGCGGTCGATGGTCGACAGCGGCGCCGCGACGTAGAACGGCACGCCGTGGGCGCGGGCCGCGAGCGCGCGCGGGTACGTGCCGATCTTGTTCGCGGTGTCGCCGTTCGCGGCCACCCGGTCCGCCCCCGTGATCACGACGTCGACCTCCCCGCGCTGGATGAAGTGCGCCGCGGCGTTGTCCGCGATCACCGCGTGCGCGACGCCCTCCTGCCCCAGCTCCCATGCCGTCAGCCGCGCCCCCTGCAGGCGCGGACGCGTCTCGCCCACCCAGACGAACGGCGCCATGCCCGCGCGGGCCGCCTTGTAGACCGGCGCCAGCGCCGTGCCCCAGTCCTGCACGGCGAGCCAGCCCGCGTTGCAGTGCGTGAGCACGCGCGCGCCGGGACGCAGCAGCGCGAGGCCGTGGGCGCCGATCGCCTCCGCCGCGGCCACCTCGGCGTCGTCGAAGGCGCGCGCCGCCGCGAGCAGCGCGTCGGGGTCCGCGCCGGCGGCGCGCACGCGGTCGAGGCCGGTCCACAGGTTGACCGCGGTGGGCCGCGTGCGCG
>JBAIWU010000204.1:0-1634 GCA_037917155.1 Candidatus Eiseniibacteriota bacterium | reverse complement strand
GCCCGCAGCGAGAGCGTGCGCGGGGCGTGCGTCACGTGGCGGCGGCGCCACGCGCCGCGCCGGGCGTCCGGGCAGAGCTCGAGCAGCAGCGTGAGGAAGCGCGCCGCCGCGGCCTGTCCGATGCCCGGGTCGACGCCGCGCTCGTAGCGCTTGCTCGCGTCGGTCGAGAGCCCGAGCGCGCGCGCGCCGCGGCGGACGCGCCGCGGCTGGAAGAGCGCGCACTCGAGCAGCAGCGAGCGCGTCTCGGTCGTGACCTCGGAGTCGGCGCCGCCCATGACGCCGGCGATCGCCACCGGGCGCCTGCGGTCCGCGATCACGAGCACCTCGGGATCGAGGTCGCGCGTGCGGCCGTCGAGCGTGACGATGCGCTCCCCCGCCGCGGCACGGCGCACGCGGATCCCGGGGCCTGTGAGCCGGGCGAGGTCGAACGCGTGCAGCGGCTGGCCGAACTCGAACAGCACGAGGTTGGTCAGGTCGACGACGTTGTTGATCGAGCGCTGGCCCATCGCCTCGAGCGCGCGCACGAGCCACGGCGGCGACGCCGCGACGTAGACGTTCTCGACGACCTGTGCGAAGTAGTCGGGGCAGCCCTCGGCGTCCTCGACCTCGAGGTCGAACGTCACGCGCGCGAGGTCGGTCGCCGGCTGCACGCTGAGCAGGCGGCGCGCCTCCGCGGTCCAGGCGCCGCCGAGCGCGGCCTTGACCTCGCGGGCGAGCCCCACGACGCCCATGCCGTCGGGGCGGTTGAACGGCACCTCGATCTCGAGCACGGTGTCGGGCTCGGGCAGGTAGCGGTCGAGCGGCGCGCCGAGCTCGAAGCGCACGCCCGGGAACATCGCCTCAAGGTCGATGATGCCGCTGTGGTCGTCGGAGAGCAGCAACTCGCGGGCCGAGCACAGCATGCCCTGGCTCTCCTCGCCGCGGATCTTCGCGCGCTGGATCACCATGCCGCCGGGCATGACCGTGCCGAGCGTCGCGAGCGGCACGGTCATGCCCGCCGTCACGTTCGGCGCGCCGCAGACGATACGCAGCTCGCCCGCGCCGCCGTCCACGCGGCACAGCCGGAGCTTGTCGGCGTTCGGGTGCTTCACCGCCTCGAGCACCTTGGCGACGACGATGCCCGGGTAGCGGCGGCCGTGCTGCTCGACGCCTTCGACGTAGAAGCCGCGCGTGGTGAGCGCTTCCGCGACCGCCTCGGGCGGCGCGTCGAACTCGACCCACTGGCGGAGCCAGGAAATCGGGAGCTTCATCGGGAGCCTTTCGGAGAACTAGAACTGCCGCAGGAAGCGGACGTCGTTCTCGAGGAACAGGCGGATCTCGGGGATGCCGTAGCGGCCCATGGCGATGCGCTCGAGGCCCATGCCGAACGCGAAGCCGGTCCACTCCTCGGGATCGAGGCCGACCGCGCGGAACACGTTCGGGTGCACCATGCCGGCGCCCAGCACCTCGACCCACTTCGTGCCCTTGCACACCGGGCAGCGCCTCTCGCCCTCGGTGTCCTGCACGCGGCCCGTGCCCTCGCAGCGGACGCACTGCACGTCCATCTGCACGCCCGGCTCGACGAACGGGAAGTAGATCGGAATGATGCGCGTGGGCAGGTTCGCCCGGTAGATCGCGCGCGCGAACGTGTTGAG
>JBAIWU010000203.1:0-7485 GCA_037917155.1 Candidatus Eiseniibacteriota bacterium | reverse complement strand
CGGCCGCCTTCGCCGCGGCGGGCCTGTGGCGGGCGACGATGTTCAACGTGGTGGGCTTCAACCTGGCGCCGGGGCTGGGGCTCTGGAGCCGCGCGCCGCTCCGCCCGCTGGCGCTGCTGCTCGCGGCCCCGCTCGTGCTGGCGGTCTCGCGCGAGCTCCAGCGCCGCGCGGGCGATCCCGCGGTCGGGGCGCGGCGCGCGGTGGCGTTCGCGACCGCGGCGCTGGGCGCGTGCGTGTTCGAGCTCGTCTGGCCGCTCGTCGTGCACGCCGACCTGCTGCCGAACCTGCCGGTCCTGGGCGTGTTCGCCGCGGCCGGGCTCGTCGCGCTGCCCGGGGCGCTCGCGCGGAGGGCGGCGTGGGCGCGGGCCGCCGCGTGGCTGCTGCCCGCGCTCGCCGTGGCGGAGCTGGCCCTCGTGCCCGGCGCGCTGCGGCTCGCGCGGGACGGCACGCGCGACCACGCGCAGTTCGAGCGCGAGCTGCTGCGGCTCACGCGGCCCGGCGAGCCGGTGATGGACATGAAGGGCGAGGCCGTCTTCCGCCGCCGGCCCGCGTACCTGATCGTCGAGACGATCATGGAGGAGAAGTTCGCGCGCGGCCTGCTGCCCGACACGCTTCCCGAGCAGATGACGCGCGCGCGCACGGCGGTCGTGTGCAATTACTTCGGGCGCGCCTACCCGGCCCGCACGCAGGCGTTCGTCGACGCGAACTACCTGCCGATGGGCTGGCTGTCCGTCGCGGGCCAGTCGCTGCTGCCGCGCCCCGACGCCGCCCCGGGCGAGCGCGCGTTCACGGTCGAGGTCCCGCTGCGCTACGCGATCGTCACGCCGCGCGACCGCGTGGGCGGCTGGCTCGACGGCACGCCGTACGCGGGCCCGCGCGCGCTGGCGCGCGGCCGCCACGTCTACCAGCCCGCGGCCGGCGAGGACAGCGTCGCCCTCGTGTGGGCCGACGCGGTCGAGCGCGGCGCGTGCCCGTTCGACCCGGAGCGCTTCCGGCGCTGACGCGGCCCGCCGCGCGACACTGCGGCGGGCGCGCAACCGCCGTCCGCGCTCGCGCTTGGCGTCGCGGGGCGCGCGGTTGCGCGCACCGGCGCGGCGATGGTAAGGTGCCCGCCCTGAGAGGTGGATGGGAGGGCTCACGCGTGTGCCTGCGCCGATCAGAACTCGGGCTAAGCCGTTGAAGGACAAAGCGGAGGGATGCCCGAGTGGCTTAAGGGGGCGGTCTTGAAAACCGCTGAGCGTGAGCTCCGTGGGTTCGAATCCTACTCCCTCCGCCAGTGACAGAAGTTGGAGTGGTGGCCGAGTGGCCGAAGGCAGCCGCCTGCTAAGCGGTTAGTCGGGTAAAACCGGCTCGGAGGTTCGAATCCTCTCCACTCCGCCATGTGCGAGCCGCGTGCGGTTCGCAGCCGCTTCGAACTCGGAGCGGGCCCATAGCTCAATTGGATAGAGCGTCTGACTACGGATCAGAAGGTTGGGGGTTCAAATCCTCCTGGGCCCGCCATTCGAGTCGCCCCGCGCTCCCGTCGCGCGGACCCGGGAGCCCGGTGCGTGTCGACCACCCGGTCCTGCGTCGTCCCGAGGTGAGTCGCATGCGCGTCGTTCCCCTCGTCCTGTGCGCGCTGGCCCTGTCGGCCTGCAGCGCCTCCGCGGCCCCGGACCGGTCCACGCGCCGCGCCGACCTGCCGTGGACCGCTCCCGACTTCGCCGACTTCGACGTGCGGAGCATCGCCTTCCTGCCGGTGGCGATGTACGAGAGCAACATCGAGAACCGTGGCATGGTCGAGAGAGCGGTCGGGCAGGCGCTCAAGGGCACGGGCTACCGCTTCGCCTCCACGATGATCGCGCGGCAGTGGCTCGTGCAGGCGGGCGGGGACTCGCTCCTCAAGGCGGTGAATGACGCGATCCTGCACGAGGCGCGGCCCGACTCCCTGCAGGCGCCGCTCCTGGCCCGCGTGACGCGCTCGCGGGCGCTGCTCGGCGTGCGCGTCGACCGCATGGAGCGCATGCAGCTCGAGCCCGACCAGTCGGGCAAGCCGACCACCACGGTCGAGCTGCACGTGGCGCTCGTGGACTCGACCGGCCGGCTGCTGTGGAGCGCGCACGGCGCCGAGACCATGGACGGCCAGTACCAGGACGCCGCGAACGGCTCGCTCGGCGTGAAGGCCAGCGGCCTGTCGAACCAGCTCGTCACGGACCGCCTCGGCGCGCCGACCTTCCCCGAGGTGCTCACGCGGCTGCTGGCGCGCTGGACGCCCTCGTTCCCGAGCCGGCCGGCCGCCCCGGCCGCCAACTAGCGCCCCGGTGCTGGTCCCCGACGACGACGCCGGCATGCGCGCCGCGCTGCGCGAGGCGCGGGCCTCGCTCCTGCGCGACGAGGTGCCCGTCGGCTGCGTGATCGTGCACGACGGCCTCGTCGTGGGGCGCGGGCACAACCAGGTCGAGTCGCTCCAGGACGCCACCGCGCACGCGGAGATCCTCGCGATCGGCGCGGCCTCGAACGCTCTCGGCACGTGGCGGCTGAACGAGTGCACGCTGTACGTGACGCTCGAGCCGTGCTCGATGTGCGCCGGCGCGATCGTGCTCGCCCGGCTGGGACGCGTGGTCTACGGGGCCGCCGATCCCAAGGCGGGCGCGTGCGGCTCGGTGCTCGACGTGCTGGGAGAGCCGCGGCTCAACCACCGCGCCGGGCTGACGCCGGGCGTGCTGGCCGACGAGTGCGGCGAGCTGATCCGCGAGTTCTTCCGCAAGCGCCGCAAGGCGGCGCTCCGGCTCGCCGAGGCGGACGCGGACATCGAAGCCCCCGACGACGAGGCCTGACCGCCCCGGGCCCGGACGGCGCTCGCCGGTCCGCCCGCGCCGGTGCTAGGCTTTCCGCACGCCGCCGGGCGCCTTCCTTCGGGGGTTCCGCATGAGAGTCACGCTGCGATCGCCGCTCGCCGCCGCGCTGGTGCTGGCCTGCCTGCCCGGCGCGCTCGCCGCCGCGACGCTGAACGGCCGCTCGGTCGACGGCCGCTGGTACGACGGCCGCGCCGTGAGCACGACGTACGGCGGCTACCACTGCCAGATGAAGTTCCACGGCGACCGCGTGTTCATCCGCCTCTCGGGCACGGGGGTCGAGGTCGTGGGCGTGCTCGACGACGAGGCCATCGCCGACGAGCACGAGATCGTCGCGCACGACCCCAAGCGCGGGGGCGACTGGACGCTCGACTGCTACAACCTCGGGCGCTGAGCCGCCGGCGCGGCCGGGGAGGGGCGCGCGTCGCCGGCGACGACGCGCGCGAGCCGGCCGCGGCGGTCGGCCTGCCGCAGCGCTTCCGCGCTGGCCTCCGCGCCGGCGCGCGCGGCGGGATCGCCCGCCGCGTTCACGAACGCGACCACCTCGACGCCCGCGGGCACGCGCGCGAGCCAGCCCTCGGGGTGGAACAGGATCGCGGCCACGTCGGCGGGGCCGATCGGGTGCGCGGCGGAGATGCCGAGCCGCTCCCGCAGCAGCGCCGCGCGGTGCACGTGCTCGTCGGTCGCGGGCCGGCCCAGCACGCCCGCGCCGATCACCGCGATCACGAGGTCCGCCGAGCCCGCGATCACCGGCTCGTGTGGCGCGTGGGCCTTGAGCGGCCGGCCCGCGGCGCCGTCGGCCTCGACGAGCATGACGTCGGCGACGCGCGCGGCCACGAGCGCGTCGATCGTGCCGGGCTGCAGCCCGGCCAGCTTGCCCTCGTCCGCGAGGCGCGCGATCGCGACCGTCACGCGCCCGTGGCGCGCTATCGTGGCGGCGACCGCCTCTGCCGGGGCGGGCGTGCTGTCCGCGAGCACGAGCGCGCCGGCCGCCTCCGCCTCGCGGATGCGCGTCGTGGTCGTCGCGATCACGGTCCGGCCGGCGCCGACGAGCGCGTCCGCGAGCGCGCGCAGCAGCGTGCTCTTGCCGCCGGCGCCGATCAGGTGCACGCAGCGGCGGCCCGCGAGCCCGAGCGCCTCAGGCGTCCCCACGCCGCAGGCGCTCCGAGTGCGCGGCCACGACCTCGAGCACGCCGCCGCTGATCGTGCGCGCCTTGTCGGAGAGCGTGCGGCACATGCGCACGTCGCCGCGCGGGTCCACGTCGCCGAGCTTCTGCCCCTCGACGACGTCGAGCCCGGGCCAGAGCAGCCCGCGCAGCGCGCCGGCGACGCGCGCCCGCACGGGCTCGCCGTCGACCACGCCCACGACGTCGCCCGCGGCCAGCGTCTCGCCGATCGCGCGCGTCGTCCCGAACCGGCCGGCGCGGGGCGCGCGCAGCAGGCGCTCGTGCGTGAAGCCGCCGATGTCGCCCGGCTCGCCGGTGTCGGGCTGCGACGCGCCGTGCGCGATGATGCGGCCGAGGTCGTGGCCGCGCCGCGTCTCGACCACGACGTGCACGTGCCGGCCGGCCTCGAGCCCCGGTCCCAGCCCGATCACGAGCCCCGCGTCCGCGGGGGAGTTGTCGAGGTTGCGCTTGAGGATGCGCGCGTCGACGACCACGTCCGGCCGCCAGCGCGTCACCAGCCGCGACTCGGGATCCACGCACACGGCGACGTGGTCCCAGTCCAGGGCGGCGAACGCGGGCACCTCGTCGATCCGGTGGTGCCGGCCGGCGATGCCCTCGATCTCGATCTCGCCCTCGTAGATCGCGGAGCAGTACGACACGGTCCGTCGGATCGCGGTGGGGCGCGCGAGGTCGGTCATCGCCACGCGGTAGCCGGCGCGGAACAGCCGGTGCGCGACCGCGGAGGCCTGCTCGCCCGCGCCCTTGACGAGCACGCGCTCGCGCGTGCCCGCGGCGCCGTCGCCGGCCCACGGCAGGTCATGCGGCCGGTCGACGTCGAACAGCACCGCGGGGTCGTCCACGGGCACCTCCTCGACCGCATCGGCGTGCGCCCGCAGGATGCCGCGCGCGCCGACGTCGCCCTCGAGCGCGAGCAGCGCGTCACGAAAGCGGGCCGGCAGGATCACCGGGTGCCCGCGGTGGCCACGGTGCACCGGCACGACGATGCGGTCGCGCGCGGCGGCCCAGCGCGCGAGCAGCGACGCGACGAGCGCCGGCCCGATGCCGGGCATGTCCGCGAGCGCGACCACCCACGCGTCCGTCCCGGCCGGCGAAGCCGCGACGCCCGCGCGCAGCGACGTGCCCATGCCTTCCACCCAGCGCGGGTTGGGCACGAGCCGCACGCCCGGACGCGCCTGCGCCGGCGGCGTGTCGGGGCGGACGACGAGCAGCGTCTCGTCGATCCCCGCGCAGCCGGTGAGCGCGCCGAGCGCGTGCTCGACGAGCGGCCGGCCCCGCCAGGGCGCGCGCAGCTTGTCGCCGCCGAAGCGACGCGACGAGCCGGCCGCGAGCAGGAGGGCGACGACGCGCATGCCGCTACCGGTGCGCCCCCGTGCCCGTGAGCTCGGGAGCGGTCTTCATGTACTCGGCGAACATCTCCGAGAGCGCCTGGGCGGACGCCATGATGCGCGCCGGCTCGGCGCCGTCGGCGAACGGCAGCACGCGCCCGTCCTGCTTGAGCACGCGGCCGCGCGCGACGACCGTGTCGACCTCGCTGCCGTCCGCGGCCCAGATCACGTTCTCCATCACGTTGTCGAGCCGGGTCGGCACCATGTTGGGCCGGTCGATGTCGAGCAGGATCCAGTCCGCCTGGCGCCCGGGCGCGAGCTCGCCCTGGTTCATGCGCAGGAAGCCGGCGGCGACGCTCGTCACCATCTCTAGGAGCTGCTGCGAGCGGAGCAGGCGCGCGTCCTGGTGGAGCGCCTTCTGGTACTGCGACGCGAGCCGCGCGGCGGCGAGGATGTTCTGGTTGTCCGCCGAGCCCGAGCCGTCGGTCGAGATCGCGACCGGTACGCCCGCCGCGAGCAGGTCCATGACGGGCGGCATGCCCGAGCCGAGGATCGTGTTCGCGAGCGGGTTGTGCACCACCTTCGCCCCGGTGCGCGCGAGGATCGCCACGTCGCGCGGACCGCAGTTCACCTGGTGCGCGAGCACGGTGTCGGGATCGAGGATCCCCAGCGACTCGGCGAACTCGACCTCGGTCAGCCCGGGCTCGATCGCCTCGCTGAACCAGCGCGTCGTCCTCGGCTCCTCGGCGCTGTGGATGTGGAACAGCGTGCCGTGCTCGCGCGCCCACGCCTTGAGCGGCACGAGCAGCGCGCGGCTGTTCGAGAAGAACTGGTCCGGCCCGGGGCAGAAGCTCGTGCGTGCGAGACCCGGGATCCGGAGCGCGTCGTCGAGCCGCGCGAGCGCCTGCTCCGGGCGGTCGAGGGCGTCGGCGACGTAGTGGCGGTCCTGGCTGCCGATCGCCACGATCATCGTGGTGCCCGCCGCCTCGTTCGCCTCGGCCAGCTCGCGCACGTGGTACTTGTTGAAGTTGCAGTGGTGCACCATGCACGACGTGATGCCGTAGTGGATGTCGCACACGCGCGCGAGCCGGTACGTGACCCGGTGCGGCGAGTCGCCCAACGCGCGCGCCAGCTCGTCCCGGCGCGTGTTCATGAAGCGCGTGAACGGGTTCACCGCGTGGTCGAGCCACTCGGTGAGCGGCTGGTCCTTGGCGACGCCGATGAGCGGCTGCTCGTGGTCGTGGCCGTGCGCCTTGACGAACGCCGGCATGAGCACGCGCCGCAGGCTCGGCACGTCGTCGGCGCCCGCGGGCGCGCCCAGCACGCGCAGCGCGTGGCCGTGCGCCGCGCGCAGGCGCCGCTCCACCTCGGGCGTCCACGCGCCGACCTCGCGGATCGTCTCGCCCTCGGCGAGCACGTAGCCGTCGTGGATGCGGGAGGTGCGGTCGGGCGCCGCGAGCGGCAGCACGAACTCGGCGCGGCACAGGGTCCAGCCGGTCGCGGTCATCGCTCGGCTCCTTCCTCGATGCGGCCCAGCGCCCGCAGGACCTTCCCGGGCGTGAACGGCCAGCTCCGCAGCCACGCGCCGGTGGCGTCGTGGATCGCGGCGGCGATCGCCGGGGCCGCGCCGTTGCAGGCCAGCTCGGAGACGGACTTGCCGCCGAACGGGCCGTGGGGGTCGTTCGTCTCGACGAGCACCGCGCGGAAGTCGCCGGGCACGTCGTGGATCATGGGCACCTTGTAGTCGCGTAGCGTCGCGTTCACGCAGCGTCCCTTCGCGTCCAGCCGGACCTCCTCGAACAGCGAGTGCCCGATCGTCTTGAGCACCCCGCCGTAGACCTGGCCCAGCGCCAGCTCCGGGTTGATCGGCGTGCCGCAGTCCTGGAGCGCGTAGTACCTGCGCAGCGTCACCTCGCCCGTGCGCACGTTCACCGCGGCCTCGACGAAGTGCGCGCCGTAGGGGAACGCCGCCTTGTCCGTCGTGAAGCACGCCGACGCCGAGAGCGGGCCGCTGCCCGTGCCCGAGACGACGTGGCGGTGGATCTCGGCGTACGTCACCGAGCCGCGGCGCCCGCGGACGCGGCGCGGGTGCTCGAGCGCGAGGTCGGCCACCGGTTCGTCGAGCATGCGCGAGGCGAC
>JBAIWU010000202.1:0-7493 GCA_037917155.1 Candidatus Eiseniibacteriota bacterium | reverse complement strand
GGCGGCTCGACGCCGACCTCGTCTGCCTCGCGGGCTGCCAGACCTCGCTCGGCCTGCCCTCGGCGTCCGACGGCTGGCTCGGGCTGCAGGAGGCGTTCCTCGCGGCGGGCGCGCGCTCGCTGCTCGTCACGCTCTGGCCGGTCGACGACCGCGCGACGGCGCGGCTCATGGAGTCGTTCTACGCGAGGCTCGCCGCGCCCGCGACCGGCGGCGACCGCGCCCGCGCCCTGGCCGGCGCGCAGTCCGACCTGCGCGCGTACGCGACGCCGGACGGACGGCACCCGTACGCGCACCCGGGCTACTGGGCGCCGTTCGTGCTCGTGGGCGACGCCGGCGGCGCGGGCGCGCCCCGGCTCAGGCGGCGAGCAGGTCCGACGTAGAGATGCCGTGCTCCTCGGGGAAGAGCACGCGATGGGCTCGCTCCCCGGGCGGCATCGGGTCCCACATCTCGGGCTCGTCGTCCTCGGGCGAGACGCCGTCCGGGCGCACGAGCACGCGGCAATGGGGGCGCGTCACGTCCTGCGGGTTGGGGCTCGTGCACAGCACGACGTGACCCGAGCTCGTCTGCAGCACCGTGCCGGCGGGATACAGGCCCACGCTGCGCACCAGCGCCCACAGCACCGCGGGATCGAAGTTCACGCGGTTGGGGCCGAGCAGGATCTGCAGGCCCTCGAACGCCGTCATCGGCCGCTTGTGGTACGCCCGGTGCGCGGTGATCGCGTCGAAGCAGTCCGAGAGCGCGACGATGCGCGACATCGTCGCCTGTCCCCACTCGAGCCCCACCTCGGGATAGCCCGTGAGGTTGTAGTTCATGTGGTGCTCGAGGCAGGCGCGCATGGAGTCCAGCATGACCGTGGACAGCCCGGGCATGCGCGAGATCATGAGCGCCCCCTCGATGGGGTGCCGCCGCATCAGGGCCCACTCCTCGGACGAGAGCGCGCCGGGCTTGCGCAGCACGTCGCCCGGGACGCTCATCTTGCCGAGGTCGTGCAGCAGGCCGGCGACGCCGAGGTCGGCGAGCGCCTGCCGCGACAGGCCGAGCTGCTGGCCCATCGTGATCGAGAGCACCGCCACGTTCACGCAGTGCGCGTACGTGTACTCGTCGTGCTCCTTGAGCGCGGTCAGGCCCACGATCGAGTACTCGTGCTTCATGATGTTGTCGACGATCGGCTGCACGAGGCGCTTGGCCTGCCGCAGGTCGGGCCGGCCGTTCTGGCGCGTGCGGAGCAGCACCTTGCGCGTGCCGTGCACCGCGCGCCAGAACACCTTCCGGGCGCGCGCGCGCTCGGCCTGCGGCGTGTGCTGCTCCTCCAGCTCGCGCGCGAGGTCGTCGGCGTCGAGCTCGCTGGCCGGCACGACCTGCACGTGCTCGATCGCGGCCTCGGCGAGCGCCTCGTGCAGGCGCTCGGCGAGCGCCGCGTCCTCGGCGGCCACGAAGACCTGGAAGAAGCGCTCGATCTCGGAGTCGCTCACGCCGGCCAGGAACCGCAGGCCGCCGACCTGCCGCCGCTCGAAGTCGCCGATGAGCGCGTGGTACGCGCCGACCAGCGCCGAGTGGGCGCGGATGCGCACGCCGTTCAGGTACAGGTAGGTCTCGACCACGACGATCGTGGCCTCGTCCTCCTCCGCGAAGACCTGCCGCAGCACGGCGGCGAAGTCCGTGAGCTGGCGGCGGAACGCCTGGTTCGACACGTCGTACGTGCGCGCCGTGCGCATGAGCGCGGACAGCCGCAGCACCAGCGAGCCGCCGGCGGCGTCGAGGTCGATCCCGTCCGGGGGGTCGTGCGGAAGCTCGCTCATGCGGCCTCCCTCAGCGTGTTCAGCGCCGCCACGGCCGCCTGGCGCACCGGCGTGCGCTTCGACTGCAGCGCGCGCTCGAGGGTGGCGCGCGCGCTCGCGGGGCCGCTGCGCGCGAGGCAGCGCGCGACGTTGTGGCGGTGGATCTCGAGCGAGCGGTCGAACCAGTTGCCGCGCACGAGCTCCTCCTCGAGGTCGGACACGACCTCGTCGCCGCCGGTGGACGCGATGGCGGCGTAGATCGCGCGCCGCTCCTCGCCCGGGCGCTGCGCGAACCGCTCCTGCTGGAGGAACGCCACGAGGAAGCGCGCAGTCGCGGGATCGCGCGCGCCGGAGAGCCGGCTCAGCACCTGGCAGAAGAGTCGCGTGTCCGCGCCCTCGAGCGCGCGCACCAGCAGCGGACGCGCGAGCTTGAGGTCGACCTGGGCGAGCGCCGCGACCACCTGCGAGCGCACGCGGGCCTCCGGGTTGCGCAGCGCCACCTGCAGCAGTCCCACGACGCCGGGGCCGCCGATCCAGCCGAGGATGTGCACGATGTTGCGCACGACGTACCAGCGCTGGTCCGAGAGCCAGGGTGCCAGCCGCTCGGGGTTCTCGCGGCACGTCGCGGCGATCGCCTCCGCGAGCACCTGGCGCGTCCCGTGGCGCTGGCTCTCCGAGAGCGACAGCGTCATCCAGTCGACGCCCGCGTCCCCCACCTCGGCGGCCAGCGCGATGAACGCGCCGAGCGCCGCGGGCTCCTGTTGGTCGAGCCGCTCGACCACCTGCGCGACCGCGACCGGCTGGAGCAGCTCCTGGACGAACGTCTCGTTGGACCACGCCGAGGCCGGCAGCGCGCGCAGCGTGCGCAGCGCCTCGCGCGCCTCGTTCCATGCGCCCGCGGAGAGCGCCCCGCGCAGCACGCGCGGCAGGAACGCGGCGAGCTCGCCCTGGTCCTCGGCGCGCGCCTCGGCGTGCAGGCACGCGGTGGCGATCGCCAGTGCCGCAATCACCCCCGGCACCTTGTGCTCCGCGGCGAACTCGCGCCGGAAGCGCTCGGTCTCGCCGGGCGCCAGCGTGTCCAGCTCGGCGTAGGTCGCCTCGACCTCGACCGTCACGTCGCCGAGCAGCCAGTCCTCCGAGCGCCCGCTCGGCGCCGTCGTGGCGGGAGCCTGGGCCTGCGGCGCCGGAGCAGCCTCGGGCGCGGGCGGTTCCTCGTCCTCGCCCTCGGGCCAGGGCATGAGCGCACCCTCGGCCTCCGCGGCCGACGTGGTCGAGCCGACGTCGCCCTCGGCGGGCACGAACTCGACGTCGACGTGCCGCAGGTCCGCCTCCCACAGCAGCGTCACGAGGTCGCCGTCGTCGAGGTGCGTGCCCGTGACGGCGAGCAGGCTGTCGACCAGCAGGTCGACCTCGCCGGGCTCGATGCCGGGATTGAGCGTCAGCGAGCGCACGCCGTCGCGGTGGAACGGGTACGCGAGGTTGTCGTCGCGCGAGCGCGCCGGGTAGAGCGACTGCTCGCCGCACAGCACGTCGTCGCGCGTGAAGCGGAACTTCAGCGCGCCGTGGGCCTCGACGAGCTGGTGCGTGGCCTGCCGCAGCTCGTCACGGAAGCGCACGACGGCCGGGTTGCCGGCGTCGTACAGCCGGCACGTCTTCAGCGTGCGCGCGAGCATCGTCACCCACGATCCCGCGGCCTTGATGGCCGGGGCGGGCAACGCGCCGGGGGATTGCGCGGCGGACGTACCGCCTGCGCGCGCACTGGTGTTCACGGAGGAGTGGCTCCTTCCCTGGGGAAGATGGGGCGGCCGACCCTCCCGTTATCGGTCCCCGCGGCCCCGGGCTTGAGGCGAACGGAAGCCGCAACTCGCTGCGATTCGGCGCCGTAGCGGAACGGGGCTCGCCGCGCCGCGCCGGGGGCTCCGCAGGCCGCGCTCGCGCGCCGCCGCTTGACCGCGCCGGGCCGGCCTCACGAGACTGCCGCGGCATCCGCCCTTCCGCGCCGGCGATCCCGGCGCGGCACCCCGATCCGGAGGAACCCCCGCATGTTCCGCAGCTTCGCCGCCGCCTTCGTCCTCGCGCTGGCCGCGCTCGCCGCATCCGTGGTGCCCGCCGCCGCGCTCGAGGAATGCCGCCTCATGCGCATGCCCGACATCCAGGGCGACCGGATCGTGTTCGTCTACGCGGGCGACCTCTGGACGGTCGCGCGCGCGGGCGGCACGGCCGAGCGCCTCACCAGCCACGAGGGCCAGGAGCTGTTCCCGAAGTTCTCGCCCGACGGGCGCACGATCGCGTTCACGGCCGAGTACGACGGCAACACCGACGCGTACACGATCCCGGCCGAGGGCGGCGAGCCAAAGCGCCTCACCTGGCACCCCGGCATCGACCAGGTCGCCGAGTGGTACCCGGACGGCCGCTCGATCCTGATCCGCTCGGCGCGCAACTCCGCGCCCGCGCGCTACGACCGCTTCTTCAAGGTGCCCGCCGGCGGCGGCTTCGAGCAGATGCTGGCGCTGCCCACGGCCGGCTACGCGAGCTTCTCGGCCGACGGCAACCTGCTCGCGTTCGTGAGCCCGAGCTACGACCGCCGCACGTGGAAGCACTACAAGGGCGGCAACGCGCCGAACATCTGGGTGTACGACTTCGCGAAGAACTCCTCGCAGCGGATCACCGACTGGGAGGGCCCCGACGAGTGGCCGATGTTCCACGGCCGCACGGTCTACTACTGCTCCGACCAGGGCGGCCGCACCGCGAACCTGTGGGCGTACGACCTCGACTCGAAGCAGCGCCGGCAGGTGACGAAGTTCGACGAGTACGACGTGAAGTGGCCGAGCGTCGGAAGCGACGCGATCGTGTTCGAGAACGGCGGCTACCTGTGGGTCATGGACCTGCCGTCGGAGAAGCTGACGAAGCTCTCGGTGATGGTGCCGGACGACAAGCCCGCGACCCGCGTCGAGTACCGCAACGTCTCCGACCGCATCGGCGGCTTCGACCTCTCGCCGTCGGCCAAGCGCGCCGTCATCGAGGCGCGCGGCGAGCTGTTCACGGTGCCCGCGGAGAAGGGCGACGTCCGCAACCTCACGAACACGCCGGGCGCGCGCGAGAAGGATCCCGCCTGGTCGCCCGATGGGCGCTGGATCGCCTACCTCTCGGACAAGAGCGGCGAGTACCAGGTGCACGTGATCGGCGCCGACGGGAAGACGCCGGACCGCCAGGTCACTCGCGAGGGCGCGACGTACCGTTACGAGCCGCGCTGGTCGCCCGACTCGAAGAAGCTGCTGTTCTCCGACAAGACGCACCGGCTGTGGTGGGTGGACGTGGCCACCGGGCGGCTCACCGAGATCGTCCACAGCGACTACGGCGAGATCCACGAGTACGGCTGGTCGGGCGACTCGAAGTGGGTGTGCTTCTCGTCCGCCACGCCCGCCGGCTTCGGGCTCGTGCAGCTCTACTCGCTCGACAGCGGCAAGGTCACGAACGTGACCGACGGCCTCTCCGACGACTTCGAGCCCGCGTTCGACCCCGAGGGCAGGTACCTGTACTTCATCTCGCGGCGCACGTTCACGCCCGAGTTCGGCGCGTTCGAGCTCGACATCCACTTCGGCGCGACGGACAAGATCTACGCGCTGTCGCTCCAGGACACGACGGCCTCCCCCGTCGCGCCGCAGAGCGACGAGGAGTCGCCGGCCGCCGCGGACAAGGGCGAGGGCAAGGACAAGGGCGACGCGAAGGGCGGCAAGGAGGCGAAGGCCGCCGAGGCCTCGGTGCGCATCGACCTCGCGGGGCTCGCGGGCCGCGCGGCCGAGCTGCCCGTGCCCGCGGGCCGCTACCACGGGCTCACCGCGGCGAAGGGCAAGGTCGTGTGGCTCTCGATGGACGCGGCCCCGGACGAGAACGGCAACGCGCCCCTGAGCCTGCACTTCCTCGACTTCGACAAGCGCGAGGACACGACCGTCCTCTCCGGGATCGACGACGGCTACGCGCTCTCGAAGGACGGCGGCAAGGTGCTCTACCGCAAGGACGGCACGTTCGGCATCGTCGAGCTGGCCGAGGGCAAGAAGCCCGGCGACGGCAAGATCGACACCGGCACGCTCATGGCGTGGGTGGATCCGCGCCAGGAGTGGATGCAGATGTTCAACGAGGCCTGGCGGCTCGAGCGCGACTTCTACTACGACCCCGCGATGGGCGGCCTCGACTGGAAGGCGATCGGCGAGCGCTACCGCCAGCTCGTGCCGTACGTCGCGCACCGCGCCGACCTGAACTACATCCTCGGCGAGCTGATCGGCGAGCTCGGCACGTCGCACACGTACGTCGGGGGCGGCGACCTGCCCAAGGTCCCGCAGGTCGGCGTCGGCCTGCTCGGCGTGGACTGGAGCGCCGACGCGGCCACGGGCCTGTACCGGTTCCAGAAGATCTACCGCGGCCGCGACTGGAACTCGAACGTGCACGCGCCGCTCGGCGAGCCGGGGATCGGCGTCCAGGAGGGCGACTACCTGCTGGAGGTGAACGGCCGCCCCGTGCGCCTGCCCGAGAACGTCTACGCCGCGTTCACCGGCACCGTGGACCAGCTCACGACGATCAAGGTCGGCCGCTCGGCGAGCGACCCGAGGGCGCGCACGTACACGGTGAAGCCCATCGCGAACGAGCTGTCGCTGCGCTACGTCGCGTGGGTGCGCGGGAACTACGACAAGGTCCAGCAGGCCACGGGCGGGCGCGTCGCGTACATCCACGTTCCCAACACCGCGATCGCCGGCATGCAGGAGTTCAGCAAGGGCTACTTCCCGCAGGTCGACAAGCAGGGCATCATCGTCGACGAGCGCTTCAACGGCGGCGGCTTCATCCCCGACTTCTTCGTCGAGCGCCTCGAGCGCAAGACCTGGACGTACTGGTCGCAGCGCGACGGGCAGTCGTTCCGCACCCCGCAGACGGCGCTGGACGGACCCAAGTGCATCCTCACGAACGAGTACGCCGGCTCGGGCGGCGATGCGTTCCCGTACTACTTCCGGCTGCGTGGCTGCGGCCCGGTGATCGGCAAGCGCACCTGGGGCGGGCTCGTCGGCATCAGCAAGGACCTGCCGCTCGTCGACGGCGGATCGGTGACGATGCCCGACTTCGGCATCTACGGGACCGACGGCAAGTGGATGATCGAGAACCACGGCGTCGACCCGGACTTCGAGGTCGAGAACACGCCCGAGTCCATGGTGGACGGGCACGACCTGCAGCTCGAGCGCGCGATCCAGTACGAGCTCGACGAGCTCGCGAAGCACCCGGTCGTGCGCCCGCAGCACCCGCCGTACAAGATCCAGAAGTAAGGTTGGTGAGAAAGACACGCAGCGGCGGGCCCGGAGCATCGGGCCCGCCGTTCGCGTGGGCGTCGGCGCCGTGTCAGGGATGCAGCGGCGTGAGGACTGCGGCGGCGAGAAGGCGATCCGGCGGGTCCATCCGGCGCGGACCTCGCCGCGCGAGGGTCCTGAGCGCGTGACGGACGCGGTCCTCGAGCGGCGCATCGGCGAGCCCGGAACAGGCGGCGGCCCCACGCCGGGCCTCGTCGGCGCGGAACCCGAGCTGCCGCAGCCACGGGATCACGTCGGCGCCGGGCGCCCACTCGGCCGCGGCCGCGGCGCGCTCCCGCTCCAAGGCCTCGCGCCGGGCGCGCAGGGCGGGGCGCGCGGCGACCGCCTCGCGGCGCTTCGCGTCCATGAAGCCGGCGCCGAACG
>JBAIWU010000201.1:0-3860 GCA_037917155.1 Candidatus Eiseniibacteriota bacterium | reverse complement strand
GGCGCGCATCGCGCGCAGGTCCTTGTTCGTGGCCGCGACGACGCGCGCGTCGACCGGGATGGGATCGCGCCCGCCCACGCGCTCGACGACGCGCTCCTGCAGGAAGCGGAGCAGCTTCACCTGCAGGTGCACGGGCAGCTCGCCGATCTCGTCGAGGAACAGCGTGCCCTTGTCGGCCAGCTCGAACTTGCCCTCGCGCGTGCGGTACGCGTCGGTGAACGCGCCGCGCTCGTGCCCGAACAGCTCGCTCTCGAGCAGGGCCTCCGGGATCGCGCCGCAGTTGATGGGCACGAACGGCGCGTCGTGGCGCGGGCTGGCGCGGTGGATCGCGTGCGCGACGAGCTCCTTGCCCGTGCCGTTCTCGCCCTGGACGAGCACGGTCGCGTCGGTGGGCGCCACGCGCTGCACCAGCCCGAACACGCGGCGCATGACCTCGGACTCGCCGACGAGGCGGTGGTAGCGGCGGCGCCCCGGCGGCACGCCGGCCGAGTTCGCCCGCTCGATCTCGCGGATGTGGAGCGCACGCCGCAGGATCACGCGCAGCTCCTCGAGCTGGATCGGCTTCGCGTACCAGTCCACCGCGCCGCGGCGGATCGCGGCGAGCGCGTTCTCGCGGCTGTCGTTCCCGGTCACCATGATGACCTTGGTGAGCGGGTGGCCCTCCACGATCTCGTCGAGCAGCTCGAGGCCCTCGGGCCGGCCGCCCGCGGGGCCCAGCGTCACGTCCAGCGTCACGACCGCGGGGCGCTCCTCGCGCAGCATGCGCCGCGCCTCGGCCGCGGTGGCCGCCGTGTGCACGTCGTACTCGTCGGCCAGACCCCAGCGGAGCTGGTTGAGGATGGAGTCCTCGTCGTCGACGATCAGGATCTTCTCGAGACTCATGCGTGATCTCCGTCCGTGCTCGCGGCTCGCGCTCCCGTCGCGGCCGGGACGGCCGGTTCCGCGCCCGCGGGCACGCGCACGACGAAGGTCGTGCCGGCCGCGGGGCGCGTGCGCACCTCGATGCGCCCCCCGTGAGCTTCCACGATCGAGCGGCACTGCGCCAGCCCGATGCCGAGCCCGTTGCGCTTGGTGGTCGAGAACGGCCGGAAGAGCTGCGTGCGCACGAATTCCTCGGCCATGCCGCGCCCGTCGTCCCTCACGCGGATCGCCAACTCGCGGCACCCGCTCGCGCCCGGGACCAGCTCGGCGTCCAGCTCGATGTGCCCGCCGCCGTCCATGGCCTCGCGAGCGTTCGTGAGCAGGTTCGTGATCACGCGCGACATGAGCGGGCCGTCGATCACGACCTCGTCCCCGGCCGGCACGCGCACGGTGAGCCACACGCCCCCGTTGTCGCCGTCGACCATGCCCGCCGCGCGCACGGCCTCGCCCACGACGTCGCCCAGCGCGCAGGGGAACGGCTGCGGCTGCAGCGTGCGCCCGACGCCCGAGACCTGGCTCATCAGCTCGCGCAGCGACTGCACCGTGCGCTCGACGACGTTCATCGCGTCGCGCTGGAAGTCCGGGTTGCCCAGGTGCCGGCGGGCGTTCTCGACGACCAGCGACAGCCCCGAGACCTGGTTCTTGATGTCGTGCAGCACGAAGCTCGACAGCCGGTTCAGCGACTCGAGCTGCCGCGCCTCCATCGCCAGCTCGCTCTGCCGCGAGAACCACAGCGCGCTCGCGAGCTGCCCCGACATCGAGCCGAGGAACTCGACGTCCTCGAGCGTCCACTCCTCGTCGCCGCGCTTGGCCGCCACCCAGAGCAGGCCCGTGAGCTCGTCGCCCACCGCGAGCGGCGCGCACAGCACCGCGCCCGTGGCCTCGATCGTGGGCCGGCTCTCGACCACGATCGGGATCAGGTCGAGGTCGTCCTCGAGGTCGCGGAACACCACGGGCAGGCGCCGCCCGGCGAGGTGCTTCACGAGCGGATGGTCCGCGGGCAGGCTCGGGTCCATCGTCTCGGGCCCGTGCAGGCGGGCGAACGCGCCCGACCGGGGATCGCGCAGGTGGATCGCGACGCCCGTGGCGTCGAACACCGAGCTGACGAGCGCGTCGACCTGGCGCGCCACCTCCTCGGGCCGCGCCGAGAACGCCAGCGAGCGCGTGACGCGCTCCCACTCGCGGCGGTAGTCGTAGCGGTTCGCGTAGAAGTTGCGGTCGATGAAGCGGCGGATCGTGCGCCCCGTGGCCGGGCTCAGCATGAGCAGCAGCCCGCCGCCGCCGACGAACGCGAGGAACGCGAGCGTCACGCCCAGCTTCCACTCCGAGGACAGGGCCGGGATCAGCCGGCTCAGCACGGCCATGGTCAGCAGGAACGCGCCCGCCAGCGTGAGCGAGACCGACGAGTAGTAGATGACGGGCCGTGCGACGGGCACGTTGAGGTCGGAGAGCCGCCGGCGCGCGAGCGCGAGCGCGGCCGCGGAGCCGGCCCCGAACAGCACCGGGGCGGTCGCGACGAGCCAGCTCACGCGCAGCCCGCCGTAGAGGAGCCCCCCCGAGACGACGAGGAGCTGCGCGAGGATGGCGACGAGGATCGCGAGGAAGAGCGGCCGCAGCCGCTTCTGCCCCGCCGCCGGCGCGGTGCGCAGCATGCTCTCGAGGTTCATGAGCACGGCGACCATCGCCACGACGAGGTACATCAGGTAGAGCTTGCCCAGCGTGCCGAACACGACGAAGGCGGACGGACCGTGGTCCTGGACGCGGTGGACGACGTACGGCGTGCCCGCCGTGACCACGAGCACCACGCAGCCCACGAGCGAGAGCACCAGGTAGGCGCCGGCGTTGCGGATGTGCTGCCTCGGCTCCGGACGGCCCAGCACGACGCTCAGCGCCAGCCAGAGCCACGACACGAGCGCCGAGTTGCGCACGAGGTACACGGCCCACGTCGTGACCGCCGCCTCGCTGTCGGCGCTCACCATGCCCATCGTGCCGGCCTCGAACGCCGCAAGCGACAGGAACGCCGAGGCGAACAGCAGCGTGATGAGCCACTGCCCGCGCCGCAGGAGGCCGAACAGGCCGATCGCGGCGAGCAACAGCGCGCTCGCGTGCACCGCCGCGGCCTGGATCGCCGCCTCGTACGCCTGCAGGATCATCGTCGCCCTTCGGGTGCCGTCGGGTCGAGCGCCGTCGCGGCCGCCCGCCGGACGGACGGGCTCGCCGCGTCCCGGCGCAGGATCGCGCGGATGGAGTCCGAGCGCGCCGCGCCGCCGGGACGATGCTCCGCCAGCCGCGCCCCGCGCAAGCCCGCCTCCTCCGCGAGGGAATCCTCGGGGAACCGGCGCCAGAGGTCCAGCAGCGCGGCCTCGGCCTCGTCCGTCCGCCCGAGCGCCAGGAGCAGGTCCGCCCGCGCCGCGCGCGCGCCGCGCTGCACGCGCGGATCGAGGTTCGTGGCCAGCGTGCGCTCGAGGTTCTGGATCGCCTGGCCGCCGAGCGCGCGCGCGAGCTCCGGCTTGCCGCCGGCGACGTAGTGCTGCACGACGCGGCGCGCCGACTCGAACGCGAGCGCGTCGGTCGGGTAGCGCGCCTGCAGCGTCAGGTACGTCGCCTGCGCCCGCTCCCACTGGCCGATGCGCTCGAGCAGCGCCGCCTCGCGGAAGCTCGCGAGCGGCCCCAGCGAGCCCGGGTCCTTCCACGTCCGCAGCACGGCATCGTAGTTCGCGAGCGCCGAGTCCGGGCGGCCGAGCGCCTCCCACGCCTGCCCGAGGACGAACCACGCCGAGCCGGCCACGTCGCGCGAGCCGTCGAGCGAGGCCGCCCAGCGGGCGTACGCGAACACCGACTCCGGCGCGCCGGCGTCGCACGCCCGCGCCGCCATCGCCCGCGCGTAGCTCGCGGTCCGGCCGGGCGCGTCGGCGCGCATCGCCTGGCGCAGCACGGCA
>JBAIWU010000200.1:0-20642 GCA_037917155.1 Candidatus Eiseniibacteriota bacterium | reverse complement strand
GGCCTCCTCGGCGCGCTCGCGGGCGCGCGGCCGCTCTCCGTCGCCGCGTGGGGCAGCGACCTGCTGGTGTCGGGCGGCCGCGACCCGCTGCAGCGGGCGCGCACGCGCTTCGTGCTCCGGCGCGCGTCGCTCGTGCTCGCCGACGCGGACAACCTCGCCGACGCGGCGGTCCGGCTGGGCGCGCCGCCGGGGACCGTGCGCGCGATCCCGTGGGGCGTCGACCGCACGCGCTTCGCGCCCGCGCCGGCGCGCGAGCGCGGCCTGCTGCTGAGCACGCGCATGCACGAGCCCGTGTACGACATGCCGACGCTCATGTGGGGCGTCGCGCGCGTGATGGCGAAGCGGCCCGGGACGTTCCTCGCGATCGCGGGCGACGGCTCGCTGCGCGGCGCGCACGAGGCGCAGGCGGCGGCGTGCCTGCCGGCGGGGCGCTTCCGCTTCCTCGGCCGGCTCGAGCCGGCCGAGCTCGCCGGCTGGCTCGGGCGCGCCGAGGTGTACCTGTCGGCGTCGCGCTCGGACTCGACGTCGCTGTCGCTGCTCGAGGCGATGTCGGCGGGCGCGCTGCCCGTGGTGAGCGACATCGAGGGCAACCGCGAATGGGTGGCCGACGGCGAGGGCGCGCGGCTGTTCCGCGTCGGCGATGCCGATGCGGTCGCCGCGGCGCTACGGGCGGCGCTCGACGACGAGGCCTGGGCGCGCGCGGCGCGCGAGCGCAACGCGCGCGTGATCGCCGAGCGCGGCGACTGGCACCGCAACATGTCGCGCATCGAGGCGGCGTTCGAGGCGCTGGCGGCGGGCCGGCCGCTGCCCGCGGACCCGGGAGCGCGCGGATGAGCCGGCGGCTGCTCGTGCTGGCGTACTTCTTCCCGCCGCTCGCGGGCGGCGGCGTGCACCGCGTGCTCTCGTTCGTGCGCCACCTGCCGGCGCGGGGCTGGGACTGCACGGTCGTGTGCGCGGGCGAGCGGGACTACTGGGTGCGCGATCCCTCGCTGCTGGCGCGCGTGCCCGCGGGCACGGAGGTGCTGCGCGTTCCCGGCGGCAGCGCGCTGGGCGCGTGGCTGCGCCTGCGGGGCGGCGAGGGCCGCCGCCGCGGCGGCACCTTCGCGGGGCTGCGGCGGCTGGCGAACTGGTGGCTGCTGCCGGACTCGTACGTGGGCTGGTCGGTGCGCGCTCGCGCCGCGGCGCTGCGGCGCGTCGCGGCGGGCGGCATCGATGCGGTGCTCTCGACCTCGCCGCCCGACAGCGTCCACCTCGCGGGCGCGGCGGTGGCCGCGCGCACCGGCCTGCCGTGGGTGGCGGACTTCCGCGACCCGTGGACGGGCCTCTCGTTCTTCGTGCCGCCCACGCCGTGGCACCGCGCGCGCCAGCTCGCCATGGAGACGCGCGTCCTCGAGCGCGCCGACCTCGTGCTCGCCGCCTCGCGCACGCACCTCGAGTCGCTGGGCGGGGCGCCCGGCCCGCGCGTGCGCCGCGCCGAGCACCTTCCGAACGGCTTCGAGCCCGCGCCGGCCGCGGCGGCGGCCGCGCCCGACCCGGACCACTTCCGGCTCGCGTTCACGGGCACGCTCAACCTCATGGAGGACGCCGGCACGCTGCTCGAGGCCGTGCACGAGATGCTCGCGCGCGTGCCCGAGGCGCGCCGCCGGCTGCGCGTCGACCTCGCGGGGCCGTACGACCTCGACTACGAGGACCGCTCCGTGGCGCTCGGGCTGCGGGGCATCGTGCGCTTCACCGGGCCGCTCGAGCACGCGGCCTCGCGGGCGCTGCAGCGGGGCGCCGACGCGCTGCTGCTGTGGAAGCCGCGCGGCGGGGGCTTCCGCACGATGGTGCCGGGCAAGCTCTACGAGTACCTCGACGCGGGCCGGCCGATACTCGCGCTGCTGCCGGCGGACGACGAGGCGGCGGGCCTCGTGCGCCGGGCCGGCGGGGCGGTGCTGCCGCCGGGGGACCGGGCCGCACTGGCGCGCGCGCTCGAAACGCTGTACATGGCGTGGAAGCAGGGGGGCCGGGCCCCGGACGCGCGGCCTGCGTGGCTCGAGGAGCACGCGCGCGAGCGGCTGGCGGCCCGGCTCGCGGGGTGGCTGGACGAACTGGCGAGGAGGTAGGACGCGATGCAGGGCAGGACCAGTCCCATGACGTGGATCGACCGGATCGGGCTCGCGGTGGCGCTGCTGCTCGCGCTCGTGCTCATCTGGCCGGTGCGCGGCTACCTCACCGACGACACGTTCATCCACCTGCAGTACGCGCGGAACCTCGCGGCCGGCCGCGGATTCGTGTTCAACCCCGGCGAGCACGTCTACGGCAGCACGAGCCCGCTGTGGGTGGCGCTGCTCGCGGACGCGATCTGGCTCGGTTTCGACGGCGTGCGCGCGGCGCACGCGCTGGGGCTGGTCGCGACGCTCGCGTCGGTTGTCCTCTTCCACCGGCTCATGCGGAACTCGCTCCGCATGCCCGAGCTGCGGGCGCTGGCCACGGTCACGTGGGCCGCGCATGCGTGGATGATCCGGTGGTCCCTCTCCGGCATGGAGACGCCGCTCGCGGTCGCGCTCGTGCTGGCGGGCTTCGTCGCGTTCACGGACGGCCAGCAGTGGGGCGCGCACCCGGCCCGCACCGGCGTGCTGTGGGCGCTCGCGGCGCTCACGCGCCCCGAGGGCGTCGTGCTGCTCGGGCTCTGGGGCCTGTTCCTCGTCATCGACACCGACTCGCGCGAGGGCGTGCGCCGGCTGCTCGCCGGCTCGCTGGCCGCGGGCGTGGTCTACGGCGGCTGGCTGCTGTTCGCGCGGCTCTACTTCGGCACGTTCTGGCCCAACACGCTGGCCGCGAAGACCGCGGGCACGCCGGCGCTGCTGGCGTTCGTCGAGGCGCTCGTGCGCCAGGTGCAGGTCGTGGCGGCGACGGACGCCGTGCTCGCGGGCGCTCTCGCGGGCGCGCTGTTCTTCGGCGGGCGGCGCATGCTGCCGCGCCGCCGGCAGGCGCAGCGGCTGCTGCCGTGGGTGTGGATCGCGACGCTGCCCGCGCTCTACATCATGCGCGGGGTGCCCGTGCTGTCGCGCTACCTCGTGCCCATCCTGCCGGTGCTCGCATGGCTCTCGTGGCGCGCGGTCGAGCGCTGGTGGGCGGGCGAGGAGCCCGCGCCCGAGTCGCGCCCGGGCGCGGCCCTGCTCGGCCTGGGGCTCGCGGGGCTGGCGCTGGTGCAGAACCTGCTCTGGTACCAGGTCGCGGTCGTGCCGCAGGTGCGGACGTTCACCGCGGGGATCCGGCAGAGCCTGGTGCCGTGGGGGAAGTGGTTCGCGCACAACACCGGGCCCGACGTCACGATCGCGGCGCCCGACATCGGCGCGCTGGGCTACTACAGCCATCGCCGCGTGCTCGACCTCGCGGGGCTCGTGACGCCGGCGATGGTGCCGGTGCTGCAGCGCGAGCAGCCCGAGGACGTGGCCGCGAACCTGAGCTTCGAGCCGGTGGACCGCGCCGAGTTCGTCGTCGACCGCGCGCCGCGCCCGTACGACCTGCTCGCGCGGAGCCGCTTCGCGCCGGCGCTGCAGCCGCTCGGCCACGCGTCGGTGCCCAACCTCGGCATCGCCCGCCCGGGGGAGGCCGTGTACAGCTTCTATCGCGTCGACTGGCGGATCGTGGATTCGCTGCGCGCGCGCCACTAGGGCGCGCCACGGCGGCGGCTCGCGCCGGGCGCTGCACACGCGTGCAGCGCCTTGCACATTCACCACTTCCACCACTTTTTCTTTTGACCTGCCGGGCCGCCCTGCCTATTCTGCGCCGGTGGTGATTTTTGGGGATTCGGGGTAGAGACGTGGGTGGCGGTGGAACCGCGCGGGGCGAGCGTCATGGCGACCTTCTACGGCACGGCGAACTACTCGATCGACGACAAGGGCCGCATCGTCGTGCCCGCGTCGATGCGCGCCGTGCCCGGTCGCAAGCTCCCCCTGACCACGTTCGTGCTCCTCGGCGGCCTGGGCGGCTGCCTGTGGCTCTACGCCGAGGAGGACTGGAAGACGTTCGAGGAGCGGCTGCAGAAGATGTCGATGGGCCGCAAGGCGCAGCGCGACTTCGCGCGCGCGTTCCTCGTCGGAGCGAGCAAGGTGACGGTGGACAAGCAGGGACGCATCTCGATTCCGCCGTCACTGATGAGCCGTGCAGGCCTCGGCAAGGACGCCGTCCTGCACGGCCAGGTTGGCCGCATCGAGATCTGGGCGCCGGCGAAGTTCGACGAGTCGACGAAGCCGGTGCTCGAGAACCTCGATGCGCACTACGACGACGCACTCGGAGACCTCTAGACCGCGATGGTCGCTCCCCTCCACACGGCCGATGGGCGGCAGGCGCTCGCCGTGAACCTGCAGTTCACGCGCGGCCGGCACGGCGCCGCGGCCCGGATCGAGCTGCACGAGCGCCCCGCGGGGCGGCTCGCGACGCTCGCGCTGCGCGGCTGGGTCGACCCGTCCGCGGAGCGGCGCATCGAGCAGGCGCTCGACGACCTCGCCGCGCGCGGCGTGACGCAGCTCGTGCTCGACGTCTCGCAGCTCCGGCACGTCGACTACCGCATGGCGCCGAGGCTGGTGCGCGCCATCGGCCGCTTCGAGACGCGCGTCGGCGCGGTGGCGGTGTGCGGCATGAGCCGATACCTCCACGACCTCTTCCGCCTCTCGGGTTGCGACGTGCAGCTGCACGGCTGGTCGTCCGTGTCGGCGCTGCTCGGCCCGGAGGGGCACGGGCACGCGGGTGAGCGCGCGTCATGAGCCGGTCCTCCTGCGCGAGACGCTGGCGTACCTGCTCGCCGGCCCCGGCCTCTACCTCGACGCCACGCTGGGCGACGCCGGCCACGCCGAAGCGCTGCTCGACGCCGAGCCCGGCGCGCGGCTGCTCGGCTGCGACCGCGACCCGGCCGCGCTCGAGCGCGCGGGCGCGCGCCTCGCTCGCCACGGGGATCGCGTGATGCTGCGCCACGCCACGTTTCGCGAGCTGCCGGGCGTCCACGCCGGCGCGGGAGGGGAGCTGCTCGCCGGGGCGCTGTTCGACTTCGGGCTCTCGTCGCCGCAGATCGACGACCCCGCGCGCGGCATCGCGTTCCAGCAGGACGGCCCGCTCGACATGCGCATGGACCCGACCTCGGGCGAGCCGCTGCACCGCCGCCTCGCGGATGCGGACGAGGCCGGGCTCGCGGCGGTGCTGCGCGAGCACGGCGACGTGCGTCCCGCGGCCCGGCTCGCGCGTGCGCTCGTCGCGGCGGCGCGCGCGGGCGAGCTCGCGACGACGCGGCAGCTCGCGGCGCTGGCCGGCCGCGTGCTGTCCGACTCGCGCCCGAAGGCGCTCGCGCCCGTCTTCCAGGCGCTGCGCATCTGGGTGAACGACGAGATGGCCGACATCGACGCGGCGCTGGCGTGGCTGCCGGACGCGCTGCGCGACGGCGGAACGGTGGTGACGCTTTCGTACCACTCCGGCGAGGATCGCCGGGTGAAGCACGCGCTGCGAGGGCTGCCGCGCGTGAGTGCAGCACGCCGCCTGCCGGTCACGGATGACGGGCAGGCGGGCCGCCCCTGGCAGGAGCTGACGCGCCAGGTGGTCGTTCCCTCGGACGAGGAAGCGGAGCGCAACCCCCGGGCGCGCAGCGCGCGGCTCAGGGCCTTTCGGAGGAAGCCGCGATGATCGTGAACCGGCGTCGTTCCGTCCCCCGGTGGCGCGTCACGGAGGCGCGCCCGTTCCGGCCCCAGCTCGCGATCGCCGCGTGCGCGGTGCTCGGCGTGCTGCTGGTCGAGGTGTGGCAGTGCTCGACCGTGGCCAGCCTGAGCGAGCAGGTGGGCCGGGCCACGCATGCGCTGCAGCAGGCCAACGCCGAGTACGAGTGGACGCGCGCCCAGCTCGAGCGCGAGTCCAGCCGGGCGGCGCTGGGGCCCGTCGCCGAGGCGATCGGGCTGAAGCCCGCCGATCCGCAGCGCATCGTCTCGCTGCCCGAGGAGTACCTCGAACCGTCCGAGTCGCCGCGCGCCGCCGCGTCGCGGTCCCTGCTCGCCATGGCGGGCGGCGTGTTGCACTCGCTCGTGCCGGATGCCGCGGCACGGGGTCGTCGCGTGAACTGAGTCGATCGTCCACATAGTGGGCGACCGGTCGATGTGCCGGCCGCGCCACAGCACCGCGCAAGTGGGGCCGGCGGTCCGCGTGAACCGCCGTTCCATGGTGGGAACAGTTGGCCCACAGGGACATGCGCAAGAGTCGGGTGCTGTTGGCTGCGGCCGGCCTCTTCTTCATGCTGGCCTGCCTGTGGGCGCGCGTCGCGTGGCTGCAGATCGCGCTGCACGGCCACTTCGAGGCGCGCGCCGCGGAGAACCAGCTCCAGCGCCGCAAGCTGGTCCCGCGTCGAGGCGAGCTGCGCGACTGCAACGGGCGCGTGCTGGCGCACGACCTCGTCATCAGCCGCGTCGCGGTGTACCGGCCGCAGCTGTCCGACCTGCCGAAGGTGGCGGCGAAGCTCGCGCCGCTGCTCGGCGAGGAGACGCGCGCGGTGCGCCGGCGGCTCGAGGAGGCGCGCGGCTTCACCATGCTGTCGGGCGAGCTGCCGCCCGAGGTGGGCGAGCGGATCCGGGCGCTGCGCATCAACGGCGTCGACGTCGAGGACGAGACGCGGCGCGACTACCGGCTCGGCCCGGCCGCCGCCGAGATCCTCGGGCGCACGAACCGCGACAACGTCGGCGTCGACGGCCTCGAGTACCAGTACGACGGCGAGCTGGGCGGCCAGTCCGGCTGGGTCACGATGATTCGCGCCGGCGCCTCGCGCGTGCTGCGCCTGCCGGGCGCGGAGGGCCGCGCGGCGCGTGACGGCGCGACGCTGACGCTCTCGCTCGACGCCGAGCTGCAGTCGATCGTCGAGCAGCACCTCGCGCGCGCCGTGGACACGCTCCAGGCGAAGCGCGGCTTCGCCATCTTCGTGGACCCGTGGACCGGCGAGGTGCGCGCGGCCGCCTGCGTGCCCCACCTGCCCGCGGGCCAGGCGAAGAACTGGACGTTCACCGACCAGTACGAGCCCGGCTCGACGTTCAAGATCGTCGTCGCCGGCGCGACGCTCGAGGAGGGCACCGCGAAGCCCGGCGAGTACTTCACGGCCTCGGAGGCCGGGCGCGCGGAGCTGCTCCCGGGCGTGTTCATCCGCGACGCCCACGCGCACGCGGGCTACACGTTCTTCGGCGCGATCCAGAACTCGAGCAACATCGTCTGCGGCAAGCTCGGCATCCGCCTGGGCGCGGAGCGCCTCTACCGCTACGCCACCTCGCTGGGCTTCGGCGAGGCGACCGGCATCGAGTTCCCGGGCGAGACCGCGGGCAAGCTGCGGCCCGTCTCGGCGTGGCAGCCGCGCTCGACGCCCACGATCTCGATCGGGCAGGAGGTCGCCGTGACGCCGCTCCAGCTCGCGCTCGCCTACGCGGCGGTCGCGAACGGCGGGGTGCTCATGCAGCCGATGCTCGCGCGCGA
The DNA here is from genome assembly GCA_037917155.1 of Candidatus Eiseniibacteriota bacterium. Classification (GTDB taxonomy): domain Bacteria; phylum Eisenbacteria; class RBG-16-71-46; order RBG-16-71-46; family RBG-16-71-46; genus CAIXRL01. Next base: position 13,166 of record JBAIWU010000200.1, on the reverse strand, counting down.
GCTGCGCGCGCCGGACGGCCGGCGCCTGCGCCGCTGGGACCCGCAGCCCGTGCGGCGCGTGTTCAGCGAGGCCACGACCGCCGAGCTGCGCGAGATGCTGTGCGCGGTCGTCGACAGCGGCACCGCGACCCTGGCGCGCCTGCCGGGCCTGCGCGTCGCGGGCAAGACCGGCACGGCCCAGAAGGTCGATCCCAACACGCACCACTACGGCGCGGGCATGTACATGGCGTCCTTCGCGGGCTTCGCGCCCGCCGAGCACCCGCGCCTCGTGGGCGTGGTCGTGATCGACGAGCCGCACGGCTCCGTCTACTATGGCGGCCAGGCGGCCGCGCCCGTGTTCCGCGAGATCATGCTCGACCTCATGCGCCAGCCGGCCGGCCTGCTCGGCCCCCTTTCCGGCCCCGTCGCCGCGCGACCGCCCGCGGTCCCGGCCGTCACCGCGCCCGACCTGCGCCTGCTGCCGCCGCGCGAGGCCGAGCGCCGCCTGCGCGACTACGGCCTGCGCGCCCGCTTCGAGGGCGACGGCCCGCGCGTGCTCTCCCAGTCACCCGCCGCCGGCGATCCCGTCGAGCGCGGCGGGTCCGTCGTCGCCTTCCTGTCGCCGCCTCGCGATTCCCTCGGGGCCCGCCTGCCGAACCTGGTCGGGGTGCCCATGCGCGAGGCGCTGCGCCAACTCTCGCTGCGCCAGGTCACGGTTCATCTCGAAGGTCGCGGTCTCGTCGTGCGCCAGGAGCCGGCGCCGGGATCGGCGCTGCCCCTCGTGGACGGCTGCCGGCTCTGGTGCGGGGATCCGGAGGCGGGCGCGAAGCCGCGGGGCACCGAGGTGGCCGAGGCCGCGGCGTCGGCACGCCGGCCGTGACCCTGCGCGAGCTGCTCGCCGGCGTCGACGTCGCCGCCCCCGCCGGTGCGCTCGACGTCGCCGTCGGCGGCGTCGCGCTGGACTCGCGCCGCGTGCGCCCGGGCGACGCGTTCTTCGCGCTGCAGGGCGTGCACGCGGACGGCGCGCGCTACGCCGCGGCCGCGGTCGCCGCCGGCGCCGTGGCCGTCGTGGGCCCGCGCGGCACGCGGATCGAGGGCGCCGCGTGCATCGAGGTGGACGAGCCGCGGCTGGCGCTCGCGCGGGCCGCGTGCGCGCTCCACGGCGAGCCATCCCGTGCGATGCGGGTGGTCGCGGTCACGGGCACGAACGGCAAGACGACCACGACCTACATGCTCGAGGCGATCTTCGCGGCCGAGGGCTGGCGCACGGGGCTGATCGGCACGACCGGCGTTCGCATGGGGGGCTCGACGCGTCCGAGCGCGTTCACCACGCCCGAGGCGCCCGACCTGCAGGCGCTGCTCGCGGAGATGCGTGATCACGGCGTGCAGGCGCTCGCCATGGAAGCGAGCAGCCACGCGCTCGCGCAGCGGCGCACGTGGGGGCTCGCGTGCGACGTCGCCCTCTTCACGAACCTGACCCAGGACCATCTCGATTACCACGGCACGATGGACGCGTACCTCGACGCCAAGCTCATGCTGTTCGACGGGCGCAACGGCGGCGCCGGCAAGCGCGTGACCGCCGCGGTCAACCTCGACGACCCGGCGGCCGGCCGCGTGCGCGAGGCCGCGCTCGCGGGCGGCGCGGCCCGCGTGGAGGGCTTCGGCGCGCACCCGCGCGCCGGGCTGCGCCTGGCGCGCGTGACGCCGGACGCGGCGGGGCTCGCGGTCGAGCTCGTGGCGGACGGCCGCGCGCTCGCGTTCCGGCTGCCGATGCTCGGGCGCTACAACGCCTGGAACGCGGCCGGCGCCGTGGCCGCGGCCGGTGGCGTCGGCGTGGACGCGGAGCGTGCCGTGCGCGCGCTCGAGGACTTCCGCGGCGTGCCGGGCCGGCTCGAGCGCGTCGACGCGGGCCGGCCGTTCGCCGTGGTCGTGGACTACGCCCACACGCCCGACGCGCTCGCGCGCGCGCTGGCCGCGTGCCGGGAGCACGCCACCGGGCGCGTCCTGTGCGTGTTCGGCTGCGGCGGCGACCGCGACCGCGGCAAGCGTCCGCAGATGGGCGCCATCGCCGCGCGCGGGGCCGACCGCGCCTGGGTCACGAACGACAACCCGCGCAGCGAGGACCCGGCCGCGATCGCGGCGGAGATCCTGGCCGGAGCGCCGGGCGGCGGCCTCGAGGTCGTGCTCGACCGGCGCGAGGCGATCGCGGCCGCGGTGCGCGCGGCGCGCGCGGGCGACGTCGTGCTCGTCGCGGGGAAGGGCCACGAGACGACCCAGACGATCGGCGGCACGGTCAGCCCGTTCGACGACCGCGTCGAGGCGCGCGCAGCGCTGGAGACGGCGCGATGAGCGGCCCGGCGAAGCCCACGATCACGTTGGTCGAGCTGGCCCGCTGGTCGGACGGCGACCTCACGGTCCGGCGCGTGCCCGAGGGCGCGACGGCGCGCGAGGCGTTCCTCGCGAGCGGCGTCACGGGTGCGTCGATCGACACGCGCGCGCTCGAGCCCGGGATGCTGTTCGCGCCGCTGCCCGGCTCGCGCGTCGACGGCCACGCGTACCTCGACGAGGCGTTCGCGCGCGGCGCGGCCGCGGCGCTGTGCGCGCGCGCCGTGTACCCGCGCATCGAGCACGTCGAGCTGGGCCCGCTCGTGCTCGTGGACGACGTCACCGTGGCGCTGCAGCGGATCGCCGCGAGGTACCGCGAGGCCTGGCCGGGGCTGCTCGTGGGCGTGACCGGCAGCGCGGGCAAGACGACGACCAAGGAGCTGGTCGCCGACGCGTTCGCGACCGCGGCGCCGACGCTGCGGACCGAGGGCAACCTGAACAACCACTGGGGCGTGCCGCTGACCCTGCTGTCGCTGCGCCGCGAGCACCAGGTCGCGGTCGTCGAGATCGCGATGAACCACCCCGGCGAGATCGCCGAGCTGGCGGCGCTCGCGCGCCCGTCCGCGGCGGTCGTCACGAACGCCGGCAGCGCGCACCTCGAGGGCGTCGGCTCGCTCGAGGGCATCGCGCGCGAGAAGGCCGCGCTCGTGCACGCGCTGGCCGCGGGGCAGCCGGCGTTCGTCGGCGCGGACTCGCCGCGGCTCCTCGCCGCCGTGCGCGGCGCCGCCGCGCGCGTGATCCCGTACGGCTTCGCGGCCTCGGCGCAGGTCCGCCCGGAGCGCGTCGAGGACCTGGGGCCGGAGGGCTCGCGCATCCACGTCGCCGGCTTCCCGCCCGTGCACCTGCGGCTCGTGGGGCGCCACCAGGTGCAGAACGCGCTCGCGGCCATCGCGGTGGCGCTGCACTGGAAGCTCGACCCGCAGGCCGTGGCCGCGGCGCTCGAGGCGCACGCGCCGCTCAAGGGGCGCATGAACGTGCTCGAGCGTGCGGGCGCGGTGATCCTCGAGGACTGCTACAACGCCAACCCGGACTCCACCCGGGCCGCGCTCGAGACGCTCGCGGGCTGGCGCCGCGCGACGCGGCGGATCGCGGTGCTGGGGGACATGCTGGAGCTGGGCTCGACGGCAGCGGCGCTCCACCGCGAGACGGGCGCCCGAGTGAAGGGCGCGGAGCTGTGGACAGTGGGCGCGCACGCGCGAGACTATGCGGAGGGAGCCCGCTCGGCCGGCGTGCCGGTCCGGGAGTTCGCCGACAAGGCGGAGGTCACCGCGGCGCTGCGCGAGGCGCTGGCGCCGGGCGTGGTCGTGCTGGTCAAGGCGTCACGGGGTGCGGCACTGGAGCAGGTGCTCGACGGGCTCGGCAAGGAGAGTTGACCCGTGTTCTACGAGTGGATCTACCCGCTGCACAAGATCGCCGGGCTGTCGCTGCTGAACGTCTTCCGTTACATCACGTTCCGCTCCGCCTACGCGGCGATCACGGCGCTGCTCATCAGCCTGCTGCTGGGGCCGGCGATGATCCGCTGGCTGCGGCGCGTCAAGCTGGGGCAGAAGATCCGGCAGGAGGGACCGCAGTCGCACTTCGGCAAGGCGGGCACGCCGACCATGGGCGGGCTGCTCATCCTGTCCTCGATCGTGGTGCCGTGCCTGCTGTGGGGAAACTTCCACTCGCGCCAGCTCTGGGTCGCGCTGCTGACCACGGTGTGGCTCGGCGGGCTGGGCTTCCTCGACGACTGGCTGCGCGTGGTGAGGAACTACCCCAAGGGCCTGCTCGGCCGCTGGAAGCTGGTCGGGCAGGTCGCCATCGGCATCCTCGTCGGGTTGTTCATCGTGCTCTATCCCGAGCCCGGCATGTCGCCCACCGTGACGCACGTGCCGTTCCTCAAGTTCCGCTACATCGACTTCGGCCTGCTGTTCGTGCCGTTCGTCGTGTTCGTGATCACGGGGGCGTCCAACGCGGTGAACCTCACGGACGGTCTCGACGGCCTCGCGTCGGGACTCGTCGCGATCGCCGCGATGGCGTTCGCCGGGATGTGCTACCTGAGCGGCCACGTCAAGTTCTCCGCCTACCTCAACCTCGACTACCTCGCGTACACCGGCGAGCTCACCGTGTTCTGCGCCGCCGTGCTGGGCGCCGCGCTCGGCTTCCTCTGGTACAACTGCCATCCCGCGAACGTGTTCATGGGCGACACGGGCTCGCTTGCGCTGGGCGGCGCGCTCGGCGTCGTGTCCGTGCTCATCAAGCGCGAGTTCTGGCTCGTGCTCGTGGGCGGCGTGTTCGTGGCCGAGGCGCTGTCGGTCATGATCCAGGTGACGTCGTTCAAGCTCACAGGCCGGCGGGTGTTCCGGATGTCGCCGCTCCACCACCACTTCGAGCTGATGGGCTGGACCGAGTCGCGCGTCGTGCTGCGCTTGTACATCGTGGCCGCGCTGCTCGCCCTGCTGTCGCTCTCGACCTTCAAGCTGCAATGAGCCTCGACCTCCGCCATCCGCTCCCCGGCCGCCGCCCGCTCGTCGCGGGCGCCGCGCGCAGCGGCGTCGCGGCCGCGCGGCTGCTGTCGCGGCACGGCGCCGACGTGCGCCTGTGCGACCGGCGCACGGCCGCGGAGCTGCCCGACACGGCGCGCGCCCTCGCGGCCGAGGGCATCGACTGCGCGTGGGGCCGCGACGACGCGGGCGTGCTCGAGGGTCGCGACTTCGTGGTCTGGAGCCCCGGGATCCCATACGCCCACCCGCTCGCCGAGGCGGCGCGCGCGAAGGGCCTCGAGGTGATCGGCGAGCTCGAGCTGGGCTTCATGGCCTCGCGCGCGCCGCTCATCTGCGTCACCGGCACGAACGGCAAGAGCACGACGACCGACCTGACGGGCGCGCTGCTGCGCTCCGCCGGCCGCGAGGTCGAGGTGTGCGGCAACATCGGCCGCGCGATCTGCGAGGTCGCCGAGCACGTCGGCCCGAACGGGCTGCTCGTCGTCGAGGTCTCGTCGTTCCAGCTCGAGACCGTGCGGCGGCTGAAGCCCTGGATCGCGACGTGGCTCAACCTGACGCCGGACCACGGCGACCGGCACGGCACGTTCGCCGCGTACGGCGAGGCCAAGGAGCGGCTGTTCGTGCGGCAGGACGAGGACGACTGGGCCGTGCTCGCGATGGACGACCCCGAGGTCATGGCGCGGCGCGCCGGACACGCCGCACTCATCGGCTTCTCGCGCGAGCGCGCGCTCGACGCGGGGGCCTTCCTCGAGGAGGGCCGCCTCGTCCTCGCGTGGCGTGGCGGCCGCGAGGAGCTGCTGCCGCGGCGCGAGATGCGCCTGCCGGGCCCCCACAACGTCTCCAATGCGCTCGCCGCGCTGGCCACGCTGCTGCCGCTGGAGCTGGCGCCCGACACGCTGCGCGAGGTGCTGCGCACGTACGGCGGGCTCGAGCACCGGCTCGAGCCGGCGGGCGAGGTGGGCGGTGTGCGCTTCGTCAACGACTCCAAGGCGACGAACGTCGGCAGCATGGAGGTGGCGCTGCAGAGCTTCGAGCAGCCGGTCGTGCTCATCGCGGGCGGCCGCGACAAGGGCCAGGACTTCAGGCCGCTGGCGCCGCTCGTGCGCCGCGCGGCGAAGCACCTCGTGCTCATCGGCGAGGGAGCGGAGGGCATGCAGCGCGCGTGGACCGGCGTGCCGGCGGAGCGCGCGGCGACGCTCGCCGAGGCGGTCGCGGCGGCGGCGCGGGCGGCGGGCCCGGGCGGCGTCGTATTGCTCTCGCCTGGATGCGCGTCATTCGATATGTTCCGCGACTACGAGGACCGTGGGCGGCGCTTCAAGGAGGAAGTCCGCCGGCTCGCGCAGGGAGGCGCAGGCGCGTGATGCGAGGGGATCGCTGGCTGCTGGTGCTGGCCCTGGCCCTTACGGCCGTGGGCCTGGTGATGGTGTACTCGTCCGGGTCGTTCTACGCGTTCGTGCACTACCACGACGCGAACTACTTCCTGGTCCAGCAGGCCATCCGCACCGCCCTCGGCGTCGTCGTCCTGTTCGCCTGCGCGCGCTTCGTCAGCCTGCGCCGACTGGAGTCCTGGGCGCCCGCGCTGCTCGCCCTCGCGTGCGTGCTGCTCGTGGCCGTCGTCGTCATGGGACACCTGTCGAAGGGCGCCACGCGCTGGTTCCGGCTCGGCATCCTGTCGCTGCAGCCGACCGAGGTCGCCCGCGTCGCCGCGGTGCTGTTCCTGGCGTGGTGGCTCAAGCGGCGCCCCGTGGGCGAGCTGGGCCTCTGGCGCGGGCTGCTGCCCCCGCTCGTCATCACGGGCGTCGTCGCCGGCCTGATCCTCAAGCAGCCCAACCTGAGCTCGGCCGGGCTGCTCATGATGACGGCGCTCGCGATGATCATCCTGTCGGGCTCGCCGTGGCGCTACCTGCTGGCGCCGGCGGGCGCGGGCGTCGCGGCGGTGGCCCTGGCGCTCCTCACGCACCCCTACCAGATGGGGCGCGTGCACACGTTCGTGGACTTCGTCGTCAACGGCCGGCTGGACGCGCGCGGCGCGGGCTGGCAGCTCGACCAGTCGCTCATCGCGATCGGCTCGGGCGGCCTGCTCGGACGCGGGCTCGGCGCCGGGATGCAGAAGCTGCTGTTCCTGCCCGAGGCGCACACCGACTTCATCTTCTCGATCATCGCCGAGGAGCTCGGCTTCCTCGGCTCGACCGCGCTGCTCGCGGTCATCGGTCTCTTCGTCTGGCGGGGCCTGCGCGTCGCGGCGCGCTGCTCCGAACCGTTCGCCGCTCTCGTGGCGGGAGGACTCTCCGTGCAGATCGGGCTCTATTCCATGGCCAACGTGGCCGTCGCCACCGGGCTCGCGCCCACCACCGGGCTGCCGCTGCCGTTCGTCTCGTACGGCGGATCGGCGCTCATCGTCAACCTCGCAGCCGCGGGCATCCTGTATCGCATCAGCGCCCTCAACGGCGAGACCGAGGCGCTCACTCGGCAGCGCTGGTCGCGGGAGGGGCGATGAGGATCCTGATCGCGGGCGGCGGCACCGGCGGCCACGTCTTCCCCGGCATCGCGGTCGCCGAGGAGCTCCATCGCGAGCGGCCCGACTGCGAGATCGTGTTCGTGGGCACGCGGCGCGGACTCGAGTCGCAGGCGGTGCCGGAGGCGGGATTCCCGATCCGCTACCTCGCGGGCAGCGGGTTCCCGCGCCGGCGCTGGTGGATGTGGCCGTGGGCCGCGCTCGTGAACCTGTTCGGGTTCGTGCAGGCCGTCGGCCTCGTGCTCGCGGTGAACCCGCGCGCGGTGCTGGGCACGGGCGGCTACGTGAGCGCCCCGGTCGCGTTCGCGGCGAAGCTGCTCGGCCGGCCGCTCATCCTGCAGGAGCAGAACAGCGTGCCCGGGCTCGCGAACCGGCTGCTCGCGCGCGTGGCGGACGAGGTGCACCTCTCGTTCCTCGAGGCGCGCTCGTACTTCTCGCGTCGCGACCACCTCAAGGTGACCGGCAACCCGGTGCGCGCCCACATCCTCTCGGGCGACCACGAGTCCGCGCTGCGCGAGTTTCACCTCCAGCCGGGCAGGCCCACGCTGTTCGTCTTCGGCGGCAGCCTCGGCGCATCGCGCATCAACGAGGCCGCGCTCGACATGCTGCGGCGGCTCAAGGGCCGCGTCGAGCTGCAGTGCCTGCTCCAGACGGGCCGGCCCGACCACGACCGCGTCCGGGCCGCGGTCGAGGCCGAGGGCCTGCCGGCCACGGTGCTCCCGTTCGTGCGCAAGATGCACATGGCGTACGCGGCGGCCGACCTGGTCGTCTGCCGCGCCGGCGCGATCACGCTGGCCGAGATCGCGGTGTGCGGGCTGCCCGCGATCCTCGTGCCGTACCCGTACGCGGCCCACAACCACCAGACGGACAACGCCGCGAACCTCGTCGACCGCGGCGCCGCGGTGCTGGTGCCCGACGCCGAGCTGACCGGCGAGCGGCTCGCGAAGGAGGTCGCGCACCTGCTCGCGGATCGCACGGCGCTGTCACGGATGTCGGCCAACGCGCGGCTGTTCGCGCGTCCCGACGCGGCCACGCGCATCGCGCGCTCGCTCCTGCGCTGGGCCGAGGGCGGCACGGGCTCCGCGGAGGAGCCGGCGGCCGGCGGCGGACGCTGACATGTACGGCCACACCCACCGCATCCACTTCATCGGCATCGGCGGCAGCGGCATGTCCGGCCTCGCCGAGGTGCTGCTCAACATGGGCTACCAGGTCACGGGCAGCGACCTCAAGGGCTCGGACGTCACGGACCGCCTCGTCGCGCTCGGCGGACGCGTGTTCGCCGGCCACTCGGCGTCGAACGTCGAGGGCGCGCACGTGGTCGTGTACTCCTCGGCCGTGCGCCCCGACAACCCCGAGATGGTCGCCGCGCGCGAGGCGGGCGTGCCCGTGATCGCGCGCGCCGACATGCTCGCGGAGCTCATGCGCATGAAGTACGGCGTCGCCGTGGGCGGCTCGCACGGCAAGACGACGACGACCTCCATGGTCGCGTCGGTCCTGAGCCGCGGCGGGCTCGATCCCACGATCGTCGTGGGCGGCCGGCTGCGGGCCGTGGGCGCCAACGCGATCCTCGGGCACGGGCGCTTCCTCGTCGCCGAGGCCGACGAGAGCGATGGCTCCTTCCTGCGACTCTCTCCCGCCGTGACCGTGACGACGAACATCGACCGCGAGCACCTCGACCACTACGCCGACCTCGCCGACATCCAGCAGGCGTTCGTCTACTTCGCGAACCGGGTGCCGTTCTACGGGGTGAGCGTGATGTGCGTCGACGACCCCAACGTGCGCTCGATCCTGCCGCGCATCACCAAGCGCACGCTGCGCTACGGCACGGCGCCCGACGCCGAGGTGCAGGCCGTGGACGTCACGCTGGCCCCCCACGGCGCGCGCTTCGGCGTCATCGCCTCCGGCGAGCGGCTCGGCGACGTCACGCTGCACGTGCCCGGCCGCCACAACGTGCTCAACGCGGTCGCCGCGGTCGCGGTCGGGCTCGAGCTCGAGGTGGGCTTCGGCCACATCGTCGAGGCGCTGGACGCCTTCCGTGGCGTGGGGCGACGGTTCGAGACCCGCGGCGAGGCGGGCGGCGTGCGCGTGGTCGACGACTACGGCCACCACCCGACCGAGGTCGCGGCCACGCTGCAGGCCGCGCGCCAGCTCGGCGGCCGCGTGCTGGTCATCTTCCAGCCGCACCGCTACTCGCGCACGCGCGCGCTGCGCGAGGAGTTCGGGCGCTGCTTCGGCGACGCCGACCATGTCTGGGTGCTCGACGTCTACGCCGCGGGGGAGGCGCCGATCGAGGGCGCGACGGGCCGCTCGATCGTCGACGCCGCGCACGCACACGGTGCGCGGCACGTCGACTTCGCCGAGAGCGGCGCGGCGGCCGCGGAGGCGGCAGTCGCGGCGGCGGCGCCCGGCGACACCATCCTCACGCTCGGGGCGGGCGACATCTCGCGCCTCGGGGACGAGATCGTGAAGCGGCTGGGCGCGGCCGTCGCGGCGGGAAAGCGGGGACGCTGATGCCCGCGTACCAGGGACGCGCGCTCGAGCGGGCGCCGCGGCGGCGGGCGGCGGGGGGGCTGCCGGCGCGCGGCGTGATCCTCGCGCTGGCCACGCTGCTCGCGGTGGGGGCGCTCTCGATGCTGCCCTGGCGCGAGCTGCGCCGGCGCTACGCCGTGCTCACCGACGTGAAGGTCGAGGGGCTGCGCTATCTCGATGCCCCGCGCGTCGTGCGCGACGCGTCGCTCGCTCCGGGACAGGACCTGCTCTCGCTCGACCTCGCGCGCGTGCGGCAGCTGCTGATGCTGGATCCTCGCATCCAGCGGGCCGAGGTGCGCCGGCGCGGCCTGCGCGGCCTCGAGCTGCGCATCGTCGAGCGCGTGCCGGCGCTGGCCGTGACGCACGGCGAGCCCTGGGAGATCGACACGTCGGGCGTGCTGCTCGAGCCGCTGCAGCCCGGCGTCGTCGCGGACGTCCCCATGCTCACCGGGGCGGACTTCTCCGCCTGGCGTCCCGGGACCCAGATTCGGACCCCGCAGGTGCAGAGAGGACTCGCGTGGGCGGCCGTTTTGGGCGACAATGCGCTCCGACTCGCGGGCCAGGTGTCCGAGGTGGACGTCTCGCAGGAGCGGACGACCCGCCTCATCCTGATGAACGGCGTGAGCGTGCTCGGACCGGCATGGCCGGCCAGCACGCGCCAGCTGTCGGGCCTTCGGGCCACGCTCGCCGACCTCGGCAGGAAGGGCATGATGCCCGGGGAGGTCGACGTGCGGATTCCGGACCAGATCATCGTGCGCGACGCGCGGCCCGCCCCGCCGGCGGTCCCCGCCGCGGGAACGAGCTAGCGGCCTTCGAAGACGCATCGCGGGAGGGAACCCCATGGCCCAGGCGACACGGACGTACGTCGGTCTCGACATCGGCACCACGAAGATCTCGTGCATCATCGCCGACCAGAACGCGAGCGGCGAGCTGCGCGTGGTCGGCGTCGGGAACGCGCCGAGCGAGGGCCTGCGGCGCGGCGTCGTCGTGGACCTCGACAAGACGGTCACCAGCATCACGCGCTCCGTCGAGGAGGCCGAGCGCATGGCCGGCGCCGAGGTCAAGGGCGTGCACGCCGGCATCGCGGGCGACCACATCCGCAGCATCAACAGCCGCGGCGTCATCGCCGTCTCGCGCAAGGAGAACGAGATCGCGTCCGCCGACGTCGAGCGCGTGGTCGAGGCGGCCAAGGCGATCGCGATCCCGATGGACCGCGAGATCATCCACGTGATCCCGCAGGAGTTCATCGTCGACGACCAGGACGGCATCAAGGACCCGGTCGGGATGAGCGGCGTGCGGCTCGAGGCCGAGGTCCACATCATCACCGGCGCCGTGACCAGCGCGAAGAACATCTGCCGCGCGATCCAGCGCGCGGGCCTGAGGGTCTACGACCTCGTGCTCGAGCCGCTCGCCTCCGCCGCGGCCGTGCTCGACGAGGACGAGCGCGACCTCGGCGTCGTGCTCCTCGACATCGGCGGCGGCACCACCGACGTGGCCGTGTTCCACGAGGGCTCGATCCGCCACACGGCGATCATCCCGTTCGGCGGCGCGAACGTGACGAGCGACATCGCCATCGGCCTGCGCACGCCGATCGACAAGGCCGAGAGCCTCAAGATCCAGCACGGCTCCGCGCTCGCCTCACTGGTGGAGGCGGACGCCATGCTCGCGGTCTCCGGCGTCGGCGGCCGCGCGGACCGCGAGATCTCGCGCCACGTGCTGGCCTCGATGATCGAGCCGCGCATGGAGGAGATCTTCGCGCTGGCGAACAAGGAGGTCCGCAAGAACCACTTCGCCGAGCTGCTCGGCGGCGGCGTCGTGCTCACGGGCGGGACATCGCTGCTGCCCGGCGTCGCGGAGCTCGCGGAGCAGGTCTTCGAGATGCCCGTGCGGCTCGGCGTGCCGCGCGGCATGGGCGGGCTGTCGGCGCAGGTGGCCGACCCGCGCTTCTCGACGGGAGTGGGGCTGGTCCTGCAGGCCGCGCGGCCGGACACCAGCCAGGGAATGTTCACGGACAATGGCAACAAGGCGCCCAGGGGCCGGTTCGACCTCTGGGACTGGTTCGCGAGCCGCTTCTAGCGTCACCGTCACAGCAGTCCAATCAGCGCCGGGGTGGGGCGGCCAGGATGGCCGCGGAGCCGGCACAAGGAGAGTGCCCATGACGATGTTCGAACTCGAGATGGAGCGTACCTCGGCCGCGCGGTTGAAGGTCGTGGGCGTCGGCGGCGCGGGCGGCAACGCCATCAACCGGATGATCGGAGCCGGCCTGCGGGGCGTGGAGTTCATCGCCGCCAACACCGACATCCAGTCGCTCAACCAGTCCCTCGCGCCGACGCGCGTCCAGATCGGCGTCAACGCGACCCACGGGCTCGGGGCCGGGGGCGACCCGTCGCAGGGCCGCAAGTCCGCCGAGGAGGACGAGCAGGCGATCGCCGACGCGGTCGCCGACTCGGACATGGTGTTCGTGACCGCCGGCATGGGCGGCGGTACGGGCACCGGCGCCGCGCCGGTCGTGGCGCGGCTCGCCCGCCAGGCGGGCGCGCTCACGGTGGGCGTGGTGACGAAGCCGTTCACGTTCGAGGGGCGGCGGCGCATGCGCCAGGCCGAGGAAGGGCTCGAGGAGCTGCGCGCCGAGGTCGACACGCTGCTCGTCATCCCGAACGAGCGCCTGCTCACCGTCGTCGAGCGCGGCACGCCGCTCTCCGAGGCGTTCGGCATCGCCGACGACGTGCTGCTCAAGGCCACGAAGGGCATCGCCGACCTCGTGACGATCCCCGGCCTCGTGAACGTCGACTTCGCGGACGTCAAGAGCATCATGGCCGCGCGCGGCAACGCGCTCATGGGCACGGGCCGGGCGACGGGCGAGAACCGCGCGCTCGAGGCGGCCAACCGCGCGATCTCGAGCCCGCTGCTCGAGGACGTGTCGATCCACGGCGCCGAGGGCGTGCTGCTCAACATCACGGGCGGCCGCGACCTGAGCCTGCACGAGGTCAACGAGGCGTCGCAGGTCGTGACGCAGGCCGCGGGCGAGGACGCGAACATCATCTTCGGCGCGGTCATCGACCCGGCGCTCGACGGCGAGGTCGTCGTGACCGTGGTCGCGACGGGCTTCGGCGTCGCGGCGCCGAGCCTGCGCGTCGTCGAGCGCCCGGCGCGGCAGGCCGCGGTCAACGACGACGACATGAGCCGCTACGAGACGCCGGCGTGGCGGCGCCGCGAGGCGCGCCCGCAGTGGGGCCGCCGGGACGCCAGCGGCGAGTCGCTCGAGGTCCCGACGT
>JBAIWU010000199.1:0-5107 GCA_037917155.1 Candidatus Eiseniibacteriota bacterium | reverse complement strand
AGGTGCTGCGCGCGCGGCTCGCGCCCGCGACGCCGGCGCGCCGCCGCGCGTCAGCTCGTCGGCGCGCCGCCGGCCATCGCGGCGAGGCGCTCGGCCGTGTCGGCCACGAGCAACGCCTCGCTCATCTCGCCGATCTCGCCCTCCATGAAACGCGCGAGCGAGTAGAGCGTCAGGTTGATGCGGTGGTCCGTCACCCGCCCCTGCGGGAAGTTGTACGTGCGGATCTTGGCGCTGCGGTCGCCCGAGGAGACCTGCGACTTGCGCTGCGCGGCGTACTTCGCCTGCGCCTCCTGCAGGCGCGCGTCGTAGAGCCGCGCGCGCAGCACCTTCATCGCCTTCGCCCGGTTCTTGATCTGCGAGCGCTCGTCCTGGCAGGTCACGACGACGCCGGTGGGCAGGTGCGTGATGCGCACGGCCGAGTCGGTCGTGTTGACCCCCTGCCCGCCCTTGCCGCCCGAGCGGTAGACGTCGACGCGCAGGTCCTCCTCGCGGATCTCGATGTCGACGTCCTCGACCTCGGGCAGCACGGCCACGGTCGCCGCCGAGGTGTGGATGCGGCCGGCGGCCTCGGTCGCGGGCACGCGCTGCACGCGGTGCACGCCGGACTCGAACTTCATCTGGCGGTAGGCGCCCTCGCCCTCGAGCTGGAACACGATCTCCTTGTAGCCGCCCACTTCCGACTCGCTGGCGCTGATGACTTCGTGCTTCCAGCGCCGCGACTCGGCGAACTTCGAGTACATGCGGTAGAGCTCGGCCGCGAACAGCGACGCCTCGTCGCCGCCCGTGCCGGCGCGGATCTCGACGATGACGTTCTTGTCGTCGTCGGGGTCGCGCGGCAGCAGGAGCTTCTTGAGCTCCTCGCCGAGCGCGTCGAGCGTCCCGCGCAGCCCCGGCAGCTCGGCCCCGGCCAGCTCGGCCAGCTCCGGATCGCCCGAGGCGAGCGCCGCCTCGTCGTCGGCGAGCGTCGCCTCGAGCCGGCGGTACTCGGCGGACGCGCGCACCGTCTCCTGCAGGCGCGCGCGCTCGCGCGAGAGGTCCCGCAGCCGGCGCGGGTCGCGCGCGACGTCCGGGCTCGCGAGCTGCTCGCCGAGCTCGGCGAAGCGCTCCTCGACGCGCTTGAGCGCCTCGCGGACGTGGACGTCGATCATTGCACGAAGCTCACGTCGCGAGGGCCGCCCTCGCGCTGCATTCGCACGACCGTGGGATCGTCGAGCACGAGCTTCAGCGAGGCGATCGCGACCGCGCACATCTCGAGGTCGGGCTCGCGCGTGGTCAGGCGCTGGAACTGCATCCCCGGCCAGGTGATCGCGCGCACGAGCGGCACGTCCTGGTACTTGCCCGAGAGCCGGATGAACTCGAACGCCACGCCGGCGATGAGCGGCATGCACGCGATGCGCAGCAGGTGCGCACCGAGCCCGTCGGGCCGGCCGATGATCGTGAACACGACGATGCTGACGAGCACGACGATGAACAGGAACGTGGTGCCGCAGCGCGGGTGCAGGCGCGGGAAGCGCTGCACGTTCTCGGGCGTCAGCTCGACGCCCGCCTCGATCGCGTGGATCGCCTTGTGCTCGGCGCCGTGGTAGCCGAGCACGCGCGCCATCTCCTTCCAGCGCGAGATGAGCAGCAGGTAGCCCACGAACACGAGCAGCCGCAGGCCGCCGTCGATGAGCCCGAACGCCGTGCGGCCCGGCAGCCCGAACGCCTGCTGCAGCACCGGCGTCGCGCGCGCGGGCAGCACGACGAACAGCATCGCGCCCAGCGCGAGCGACACGAGCACGGTGAGCCCCTGCACCATCGCGAAGCCCCCGGACGCCTTCGGCGCCCCGCCCCCGGCGGGCTCGTCGCGCACGGCCACGTCGGCGCTGAAGTTGAGCGCGCTGATGCCGAGGTACATGGTCTCGAACAGCGACACGGCGCCGCGCAGCACGGGCACGCCGAGCCACTTCACGCGCAGCGTGATCGAGCGGAACGGGCGCTCCATCGCCTCGGTCGTGCCGTCGGGACGGCGCACGACGACGGCGACCTTCGAGGGCGCGCGCATCATGACGCCCTCGAGCACGGCCTGACCGCCCACGGGCAGGAACGGCATCGGAACTCCCGGAGGGATGAAGGACGGGGTCCCCGCGGCGCGCGACGCGCGCACGACACGGGAACCCCGGGGCGACCGCTAGCTGTTCGAGGGCTCGGCCTGGACCTTCGCGTAGCGCTTGCGGAAGCGATCCACGCGACCCGCCTTGTCCAGCAGCTTCTGCTTGCCGGTGAAGAACGGGTGGCAGTTCGAGCAGATGTCGAGGTGCACCTTGCCGTCGCTCGTGTGGGGCTTGAGCGTGGTGCGCGTCTTCCACTCGGTGCCGCAGCCGTAGCAGTGGAACTCGCGGATCTCGTAAACCGGATGGATACCAGCCTTCATCGTGGTGCTTCTCCGCCACGGCGGCGTTCCCCGGCGTCCGGGCCGGCGCCTCGTGGGCGACGGACTGGCGGATGATGCCGGGCGCTCCGCCTGGGTAGGGGGTTGTGAGGACGGGCGATTATGCCCCACTGCGGGGACCGTGTCCACCGCGACGCGGGCCGGGCCCGCGCCGCCGGCCGCGCGGCGGCCGCTCAGGCCGCGCGGCGGCCCGGGGGCGAGCCGGGCAGGCCGTCCGGCAGGTCGAGCACCTCACGCACGATCGCCGCGAGCGCCCCGAGCGTGAACGGCTTCTGGATGAAGAAGGTCCCCGGGTCGAGCACGCCGTGCGGGGCGATGATGTTGTCCGTGTAGCCGGACATGTAGACCACGCGCAGGCCGGGCCGCTCGCGGCACATCCGCTCGTGGAGCTCGCGCCCGCTCATGGTCGGCATGATGACGTCCGTGAGCAGCAGGTCGATGGGCTGGGCGGGATCGGCCGCGATCTCCAGCGCCGCGGCGCCCGACCCGGCCGTCCGCACCTGGTAGCCGAGGTCGGCGAGCGCGCGCTGCGCGAGGTCGCGCACGATGCTCTCGTCCTCGACGATCAGCACGTGCTCGCGCCCGGCGCGCAGCGCCTCGCGCGCCGGCGCCGGCGCCGACGAGGGCGTCGCCGCCAGCTCGGGGAAGTGGATGCGGAAGCGGGCCCCCCGGCCCGGCTCGGAATCGAGCACGATGAACCCGTCGCTCTGGCGCACGATGCCGTACACGGTCGAGAGCCCGAGCCCGGTGCCGCGCCCGAATTCCTTGGTCGTGTAGAAGGGCTCGAAGACGTGCGCGATGATGTCCGCGGGGATGCCCGGTCCGGTGTCGCGCACCTCGAGGCAGACGAAGCGGCCGGGGCGCGCGTCCTCGTGCGCGCGGCAGAACGCGGGATCGACCTCGACCACCGAGGTGGAGATGTGCAGCCCGCCGCCCCCGGGCATGGCGTCGCGCGCGTTCACGGCCAGGTTCACGAGCACCTGCTCGAGCTGCGTGTTGTCGACGAGCACCGTGCCGACGCCCTCGCCCGGCCGGAAGGTCAGCACGACGTCCTCGCCGATCAGGCGCCGCAGCATCTCGAGCGCGCCCGCGACCAGCGCGTTCAGGTCCGACGGCACGGGCGCGATCACCTGCTTGCGGCTGAACGCGAGGAGCTGCGAGGTGAGCGCGGCGGCGCGCTGGGCCGAGCGGCGGATCTCGCCGAGGTCCTTGGCGGTGGGCGCGTCCTTGGCGCGCATCAGCGCCAGCTCGGTCGTGCCCATGATCACGGTGAGGATGTTGTTGAAGTCGTGCGCCACGCCGCCCGCGAGCCGACCCACGGCCTCGAGCCGCGCCGCGTGCCGCAGGCGCTCCTCGAGCTGGCGTCGCGTCGCCTCGGCCTCGTGCCGCTCGGTCACGTCGCGCACGACGGCCTGCAGGATGCGGCCGTGCGGCAGCGACACGCAGTCGAGGCTGACCTCGGCCCAGAACGGCGTGCCGTCGCGCCGGTGGTGCAGCCAGGCGAAGCTCTGGCTCTCGCCGCGCAGCGCGGCGTCGATCTTCTCGCGCGCCGACTCGAGCGAGCTGCGGCCGTCGGGCTGCACCTCGGGCGAGAAGTCGAGCGGCCCGAGCCGGCAGAGCACGTCGCGCGACACGCCGTACATGCGCTCGGCGCTGGCGTTGCACTCGAGGAAGCCGGTGGCGTTCATGAGCAGGATCGCGTCCTGCGCCGAGGCGAACAGCGTGCGGAACAGGCTCTCGGCCTCGAGCATGCGGTCGCGGTCCCGCAGCAGGATGCTCTGGCGCAGCAGGGAGATCGTGATGACGGCGGCGCTCGTCCACACGATGATCGTCCGCGCGAGCGGCGGCACGTGCGGGAACGTGAACGCGATGAGCACCGCCGCCGAGGCGCCGAGCACGAGCAGCAGCGGCAGCAGCCGCAGCATGCCCTCGTAGCGCCGCTCCCAGGCCGGCTGGCGCGCCGTGCGCGCGCGCCACCACAGCGCGCCCATGCCCAGCGCGAGCGCCGCGAACGAGAAGCCCGCGTTGAACAGGCTGCCGTCGTCGAGCGTGCCGGCCAGCGTGCGCGCGTTCCACTCCATCCACAGCGCGGAGTGCGCGACGAGCGCCGCGAGCAGCAGCATCCATCCGCGGTCGCGTCGCAGCCGCAGCGTCGGCACCATGACCAAGGTGACGCAGGCGGCGAAGATGAGCCCGGCCGGGTAGGCGACGAGCACGGCCATCCGCAGCGCCGTGTTGTGTCCCTGGAGCGGCAGGTAGAGCGCCAGCACGAGCGCGAGCGCGGCGACGCCCAGGCCGCCGGCGTCCAGCGCGGCCGTGCGCTGCACCGCGCGCGTCGTGCGCGCGCGCAGGAGCTGCACGACGCCCACGCCGCAGAACGGCCCGAGCAGCAGGAAGAACGCGTCCGAGGGCCCGGGGAACGGGTTCCAACCGCTCGCGACCTGCACGTCCCAGAGCACCTGGCCGACCGCGTAGGCGCCGATGCCGAGCGCGAACCAGAGACGCGCGGCGCGATCGCCGGCAGGCGCGCGGCGCGCCCCGAACCACGCCAGCGCCGCGGCCGCGGCGTAGGCGATGGTCCAGTGGACGTTGTCGAGCAGCGTGAGCGTGGCCCGGTCGTGGACGAAGCGCTCGAGCGCGACGATGCCGAGCACGATCGCCACCGCGGGCACGAAG
>JBAIWU010000198.1:0-4055 GCA_037917155.1 Candidatus Eiseniibacteriota bacterium | reverse complement strand
GGTTCGCCCGGCCCGCGGGCGGCCGGCGCCGGCGGGCAGGGGGCTGCGCGGGCCCGGGGATGCATATTCGTGCGAACCCGTTCCCACCTCCGGCGCGTCCAAGAGCGCAGTCGTCCCGCACGCGCTCGCGGGCCGTGGGTGGTCGCGGACGCCGGCGGCACGCGCGGTTCCGCGCCCCCCGGTGCCACGTGGACCGCGGTCACCCCCGCGGGCGGTGTGGACGGCGTGCCCGTGGCCGCGGCCTAGAACCGCAGCCCGATCCGCACCTGCAGCGGTCGCGGGCCCGCGCCGGCCAGGCCGATCTGCGGGTTCGCGGGCAGGGGCGCCGGGTGCGCGACCGGCACCCACGTGTCGCCCCGGATCGTCGAGCCCACGAGGCCGCCCACCAGGAGGCCGATGCCGCCGCCGATCCAGATGGGCGCGTCCGACTCCTGTTCCTGCTCCTGCCCGGAGAACGCCCCCTCGATCGAGCTCCCCACCGAGCGCGCGGCGTAGATGACGTAGCCGATCGATAAGCCGACCGCGCCCGTGATGAGGGCGCCGCGCAGGGCCATGCTGTGGCGATCGATGCTCTGCTCGAGCCGGTGGTTCGCGTCGGCGAGCACGCGCACGCTCGAGCGCGGCGCGTCATCGGGCACGACCCAGAGCGTGTCGCCGTGCAGGGCGCGCAGCGTGCCCGTGAGCGCGAACGTGCTGCCGAAGACGTCCGAGACCCGCACGCGCACGCCGGGCGCGAGCACCGGAACGGGGCTCGCGATGCTCCCGGTCTGCGCGGGCGCGGGAGGCGCGCTGCCGCCCTGCGCGCGCGCAGGCATCGGCGGCGCGGCGAGCGCGACCGCAAGGACGAGCGCGATCGCGCGCGCGCGGCGGCGCGGCGGCGAGGTGCGGCCTCGTGGGCTCGGGGGTCCCGCGGGCGCCTGGGGCGAAAGGCGTGGGGCCCGCATGACGGTGGCATTCTACGCCGCCCGGGCGGCGTCCGGAAGCGGAATCCGGCCCGGGAACTCAGGCCGGCCGGACGAGCGGCGCGGCGAGCTCGGGCGGCAGCGCGCGATCGGCCGCGGCCACACGCAGCTCCGCGGGGCCCAGGACCGCGTCCTCGACGGCCACCCCGCGCAGCAGCGCCGCCGGCACGAGCTCGAAGTAGACGTTGCGCGGCCGCACGCCGCTGGGCGCGCCCTCCCAGAGCTCGTCGGGCGCCATCTCCTGGATCGCGAGCGCGCGCGTGTCGGAGGGCAGCAGCTTGCGGCGCACCGCGAGCGCCCACACGGGCACGCCGTGCTCGCGGGCCGCGAGCGCGGTCACGTACGAGCCGATCTTGTTGACGATGCCCTGGTCGGTGACGGCGTCGGCGCCGAGCAGCACGCACGCGGCCTGCTGGAGCAGTATGGGCAGGGCGGCGTCCGCGACGATCCAGACCGGGATGCCGAGCGCCGCCAGCGCGGCCGCCTGAGCGCGGCCCTCGAGGTTGGGCCGGCTCTCGGCGATCAGCACGCGCGGACGCCGGCCGCGCGCGTGCAGCTCGCCGATCGCGCCCGCCACGATCTCGCTCGCGGACAGCGTGGCGATCCACGCGTCCTGCTGCGGCACGAGGTCGGCCGCGAACTTTGCGGCCGCGGCCCGGGCCGCCGCGAGGTCGTCGCGCTCGGCCGAGCAGCTCGCCAGGAGGTGACCACGCAGGTCGAGCGGCGAGTCGCCGCGCGCCACGGCGGCGTCCGCCACCGCGAGCGCGCGGGCCGCGAGCTGGTGCACGAGCGCCATGGACGGCTGCGCGGCCTGCGCGGCGCGCAGCCACCGGAGCAGCGCGCCCCGGAGCGCCGCCCCCGACGGGGAGCGGTCGGCCGCGAGCCATTGCTCGAGCTCGCCGAGGAGGCCCACGGCGATGCTGCTCGAGCCCGACACGCGATCGCCCGCGAATCCCGTCATCTCGCGGCTACTTCCCGAACAGGCCCTTGAGCCAGTGGACCGTGGTCTGCCGCCCCAGCTCCCCGAGCGCCTCGGTGAGCGGGATCTCCTTCGGGCAGACTTCGACGCAGTTCTGCGCGTTGCCGCAGTCGACGATGCCGCCGCGGCCCATGATCGCCTCGAGCCGCTCGTGCGCGTTCATGCGCCCCGTCGGGTGTGCGTTGAAGAGCCGCACCTGCGCCAGCGGCGCCGGGCCGATGAAGTCCGAGCGGTCGTTGTACTGCGGGCAGGCCTCCATGCAGCAGCCGCACGTCATGCAGCGCGAGAACACGTAGCTGATCTCGGCCTCGCCGGCCGGCATCTTGGGGCCGGGCCCCAGGTCGTACGTGCCGTCGATGGGCACCCACGCCCTGACCTGCTTGAGCGCCTCGAACATCGGCTTGCGGTCCACCTGCAGGTCGCGGACGACCGGGAACTTGGTGAGCGGCTCGAGCACGATGGGCCCCTCGGGCAGGTTGTCCACCAGCGCGGTGCACGACTGCCGCGGCTTGCCGTTGATCTGCATCGTGCAGGCGCCGCAGACCTCCTCGAGGCACGAGCAGTCCCAGTTCACGGGCGTCGTCTTCACGCCCTGCTTCGTGACCGGGTTCTTGCGCACCTCCATGAGGCACGAGATGACGTTCATGTTGGGCTGCCAGGGGATCGAGAACTCCTCCCAGCGGCTCGGCGCGTTGGGGGAGTCCTGGCGGCGGACCCGGAGTTCGATGGTCTGGCGTGGCATCGGGCGCCTCCTAGTCGTACTTGCGCGCGACGGGCGTGCACAGCGACACGTCCACCGGGTCGTAGGAGAACCGAGGACCGTCGGGCGTGAAGTCCGCGATCGTGGTCTTGAGCCATTTCTCGTCGTCGCGCACGGGGAACTCGGGCTTGTAGTGCGAGCCGCGGCTCTCGTCGCGCGCGAGCGCGCCGAGCGTCACGACGCGGGCGAGCTGGAGCATGTTGCCGAGCTGGTTCATGAACGCCAGCGGCGCGTTGGCCCACTGGCCGTTGTCGAGCACGCTCGCCCTCCCGAATCGCTCGGCGAGCTCGAGGATCTTGGCGTCCGTCGCGCGCAGCTTCGCGTTCTCGCGCACGATCGTGACGTTCTCGGTCATGACGCGGCCGAGCTCCTCGTGGATGCGGTACGGGTTCTCGGGCCCGTCGCGGCGCGCCAGCGCGGCGAAGTGGTCGGCCCACTGCCTCTCCGCGGCCTCGAACACGCTCGCGGGGGCCTCGGTGCCGGCCTTCCCCTGGCTCTGCGCCCACTTCACCGCGGCCGGCCCGCCGACCTGGCCGGCGTACACGCACGAGAGCAGCGAGTTCGCTCCGAGCCGGTTCGCGCCGTGGTACTGGTACTCGGCCTCGCCGATCGCGTAGAGGCCGGGGATGTTCGTCATGTGGTTCTTCGGGCTGCCGAGGTCGAGGAAGCCGTCCGCGGTACGCTCGTAGTCGCACCACAGGCCGCCCATCGAGTAGTGCACGGCCGGGAAGATCTTCATCGGCACGTCGCACGGGTCCTCACCCGTGAACTTCTCGTAGATCTCGAGGATGCCCTCGAGCTTGCGCTTGAGCGTCGCGCGCGGGATGTGCGTGAGGTCGAGGTACACGCACATCCGGCCGTCGACGCCGAGGCCCTTGTTCACGCAGACGTCGTGGATCTCGCGGCTCGCGACGTCGCGCGGCACCAGGTTGCCGTACTTGGGATACTTCTCCTCGAGGAAGTACCAGCGCTCCGCGTCGGGGATCTGCTTGCCGGGCCGGGCGTCGCCGGACTTGCGCGGCACCCACACGCGGCCGCCCTCGCCGCGCGCCGACTCGCTCATGAGCCGCAGCTTGTCGGCGCCGGGGATCGCGGTCGGGTGGATCTGGATGAACTCGCCGTTGGCGTAGTGCGCGCCCTGCAGGTACGCCGCGGTGGTCGCCGAGCCGGAGTTGATCATGCTGTTCGTGGACTGGCCGAAGAGCAGCCCGGGGCCGCCCGTGGCGAGCATGACCGCGTCCGCCTTGAACGCCTTCGGCGCCATCGTGCGAAGGTCGACGGCCACCAGGCCCACGCAGCGGCCGCCGCCGTCGCGGACCATGCCGACGAACTCCCAGCCCTCGTACTTGGTCAC
>JBAIWU010000197.1:0-3653 GCA_037917155.1 Candidatus Eiseniibacteriota bacterium | reverse complement strand
GTGCGCGGCGCGCGGCGCGGCGCTCGTCTCGGGCTCGACCGGGCTCTCGGCGGAGCAGGAGGCCGCCGTGCGCGCCGCCGCGGCGAAGGTCGCGGTGCTGCGCGCGAGCAACTTCCGCGTCGGCGTCGCCGCGCTGCGCCGCGCGCTGGCCGCGGCGCTGGCGGCGGTGCCACGCACGTGGGACGTCGAGATCGTCGAGCGCCACCACCGGCTCAAGAAGGACAGCCCCTCGGGCACCGCGCTCACGCTCGCGAGGGACGCGCTCGCCGCGCGCGCGCTGCCGGATTCCGCACTGCGCCACGGGCGCGAGGGCGCGGTCGGCGTGCGGCCGGCGGACGAGATCGGCGTGCACGCCGTGCGCGGCGGCACGTGGGTGGGCGACCACGCCGTGCTGCTCGCGGGCGAGGGCGAGTCGCTCGAGCTGCGGCACGTCGCCCAGGATCGCGGCGCCTTCGCGCACGGCGCGCTGGCGGCCGCCCGCTTCGTCTCCGGGGCCGCGCCCGGGTTCTATGCGATGGACGACCTGCTCCGGTGACGGCGCGCGCCGCCGCGCCCGTCCCGGTCCTGTGAGCCCCGCGCGGCTCGCGTGCGCGCTGGCGCTGGCCGCCGCGCTCGCCGGCGCGGCCGCTCCCGCGCGCGCCCAGTCGTTCGGGCAGAACAAGGTCCACTATGACCGCCTGCAGTGGGCGGTGCTGCAGACGCCCCACGTCCGCCTGCACTACTACGCGCAGGAGGAGAGCCTCGCGCGAGGCCTGGCCGCGTTCGCGGAGAGCGTCGCCGTGGAGTACGACGGGCGCTTCCGCATGAAGCCGCGCCACCGCATCCCGGTGCTGCTCTACTCGACGCACCTGATGTTCCAGCAGAGCAACGCCACGCCGGAGCTGCTCACGGAGTCGGTGGGCGGGCTGACGGAGCTCATCAAGGGGCGGGTGCTGATCCCACACACGGGCTCGTGGGCCCGCCTGCGCTGGGTCACGCGGCACGAGCTCACGCACGCCTACCAGCTCGAGAAGCTGGGCCAGGTGCTGCACGCGCACCACAAGCCGCCGTCGTGGTTCCCGCCGCTGTGGTTCACCGAGGGCCTCGCGGAGTTCTGCGGCACGACGTGGGACGAGGACGCCGAGGGGCTGCTGCGCGACATGTTCGACTCGCGCATGGCGTACCCGCTCACGCACAGCGACCCCATCACCGGCTCGGTCGAGATGTACAAGGAGGGGCAGGCGTTCCTGCTCTGGCTGCGCGACCGCTACGGCGAGCCCCGCATCTTCGACCTGCTCGAGAACGCCTGGCGCGCGGACGACTTCGAGAGCGACTTCCTGATGACGTTCGGCCGGCCACTCGAGGAGGTCGACGACGAGTGGTTCCTCGCGATGCAGCGCCGCTACTACCCGGTGCTCGCGGAGACCCGGCGGCCGTGGGAGGTGGGACGCCCGCTGCCGCAGCCGAGCCGCTTCAACCTCGGCCCGCGCGCCCTGCCGGCGCTCGCCGACAGCGACACGACGCTGCGCGTCTGCTGGTTCGCGGTCGAGGACGGCGAGGTCGACCTGCTGAGCAGCGTACCCGGCAAGGGCGGCCGCCGGCAGGTGCGGCGGCTGCTGCGCAGCGGCAACACCCCGGCATTCGAGTCGGTGCACCTGTTCCAGAACCGGCCGGACGTCTCGGCGAGCGGCACCATCGCCGTGGCGGCGCAGAAGTCGGGGCACGACGCCCTGTACCTGCTCGACGCGCGCGACGGCCGCGTCCGGCGCCGGCTCGAGTTCCCGGAGCTGGTCGCGCTCCACGACCCGAGCCTCGTGCCGGGCGACACGGCCGCGGTGTTCGTGGCGCAGGACGGCGACGGGCGCAGCGACCTCTACCGCGCGAGGTGGGGCGGGCGGGACGTGACGCTCGAGCGGCTCATGCACGACGACTACGACGACGAGGACCCCGCGGTCTCGCCCGACGGACGGTGGGTCGCGTTCGCGTCGGACCGGGGCGACGACGGCGGCCGCTACGCGCTGTTCCGGATGTCGCTCGAGGACGGGCACATCGAGCGGCTCAGCTTCCCGCCGCACGGCGACGACCGGCAGCCCGACTGGTCGCCGGACGGGCGCTGGATCGCGTTCCGCTCGACGCGCTCGGGCACGAGCGACCTGTACGTGCGCGCCGCGGCGCCGTCGCACGCGGCCGCACGCCTCACGCGCCTGCTCGGACCGGCGTCGGACCCCGACTGGACGCGCGACGGGCGCGGGCTGCTGTTCACCGCGCAGGATGCCGTCTCGTTCCACACGTGGTGCCTGCGCTTCGATCCGGACACGCTCGCCGGGACGCCCGAGCCCGAGCCGGTCCGCGCGCCGGTGCTGCCCGCGGTGGCCCACGAGGACGAGGCGCAGTCCTACCAGAAGCGGCTCGGGATCGACCTGCTCCAGAACGCGATCGGCGTGAGCCCGTCGTTCAACAGCACGATGGGCTTCGGACAGGTCGCGATGAGCGACGTGCTCGGCGACGAGCAGTGGCTGCTGACCATCGCGAACGACAGCGAGGCGTTCGGGGGCGACTTCTGGAGCGGCTGGGAAGGCGGCCTGACGTACTTCAACCAGGCGCAGCGGCTCAACTACGGCATCGGCGTCTTCCGGCTGACGAGCCTCTACGACCCGGACTTCGAGGTGCTCCGCCGCGAGGTGCGCGCGGGCGTGCTCGGGCTGGCGAGCTATCCGCTCAACCGCTTCGACCGCATCGACGCCTCTGTCGAGGTGCGGCACGCCTGGCACCACCTGCTGCGGGACGGCGACGATCCCACCGTCGACCTCGTCTCGAACTACCTGAGCCTCGTCCGCGACAACTCGCGCTGGTCGTGGGACGGGCCGGTGGGAGGCTACCGGCTCAACCTCACGGCCGGCTTCACGCGCGACATGAGCTCGGGCCGCTCGAACTTCGGCACCGTGCTCGCCGAGGCGCGGCACTACCGCCAGCCGCTGCGCCGGGTGGTGGTCGCGATGCGCGCCGACGCGGTGGGCAGCTTCGGGCCCGACGCGCAGAACGCCTACCTCGGTGGCCCGACGCGCCTGCACGTGCCGGACTACCGCGAGCTGTCGGGCCTGCGCGCCGTCAGCGGCAACCTCGAGACGCGCTTCCCGCTGCTGCGCGGGATGACGCTCGCGGTGCCCTCGCCGTGGCAGCTCCCGACGATCTACGGCGCCGTCTACGCCGACGGCGCGCGCACGTGGACCGCGTTCGACACCGAGGACATCGGCGTGCTGGGCTGGGCGGTCTACCTGGGCGGGGGCTTCATGCCGGCACTGCGCTGGAACTGGAGTTGGGTGACGACCGACTTCGTCCACTTCCAGAGCGCGATCCCGCGCCACTACTTCGCCGTCGCCTACAACTTCTAGCCGCCGGCGCTCACTGGCCCGGGTCGAGCCGCACCTCGATGGGGTCGTCGAGGCCGCCGCAGCGCTCGAGCACGCGGCCGTCCGCGGCCGCGAGGCGCACGACCTCGCCCTGCCCGCGCACGGTCACCCACGCGTCCCCGGTGGCGCGGTCGACCGCCACGTCCCAGGCGCCGGGCAGCCCGCCGACGCTGAAGAGCGGCGCGAGCGTGCTCGGATCGAGCGCGTACACCGTGGCCGCGTTGGGGTCCACGACCCAGGCGCGGGCGTGCGCGTAGTCCACGG
>JBAIWU010000196.1:0-5310 GCA_037917155.1 Candidatus Eiseniibacteriota bacterium | reverse complement strand
AGGCCGCCCGCGACCCCGCGCGCCGGGTCGATCACGAGCCCGTGCGCGAGGCGCGCGATCCAGTGGAAGCCCATCTCGCTCGCAGCCAGCGCCGTCACGAAGAGCAGGGCCCCGGCGACCACCCACGAGCCGATGTTGCCCAGCGCCGCCCGCAGCGCCATCGAGCCGGCCAGCCCCCAGCCGCCCGCCCACGTCCACCGGTCGAGGCCGCCGAGGCCGAACAGCGAGCTGATCTCGAACGCCAGCAGCGCGCCCATCACGGACATGAGCGCGAGCGGCAGCGGGTCCCGGTCGCGCACGCGGTTCCACGCCCAGGCCGCGGCCACGAGCGGCAGGCCGAACGAGGCCGCGAGCCCGAACGTCCAGACGAGGCCGTACGCCAGCGCCGCGCCCACCGGGCCGCAGGCGTTCGGCGTTTCCCAGGCCGTCAGTCCCTCGGGGGGACGGCGGTACGTGACCAAACTGACGGCCGACAGCACGGCGAGCGCGGCCAGCAGGACCGCGAGCATCTGGCGACGGCGTCTGGAGGAGATCGAAGAAGCCACTGGAAGTCGCGAGCGGAACCTCCCGGCAGTCCTTGGCTTGAAGTCCGCCCATGCGGCTCACGCCGTGGCCGCGGCGCCCGGGAACGGCACCGGCGACCCGCGCCGCCTCCCTGGCGGGCGCGGGGGCATTGTGCACGAGGCGCCGGGCGGGGGCAATACGGACCTCCGGGCTCACCGGGCGCGCCCCCGGGTCGCGCGCTCGCGGGCCGCTCCTTCTTAAGGAGGCCGCGCCGCGACGCCCGCGCGGCGCCCGGGCGAAGTGGATCCTTCCGTCGCGCGCAACGTGCGCGATCGCACGGACAACCGTCGCGGACGGCCGAACGGGCCGCCCGCGCCGGTGGCCGCCGATGCGACGCGGGTCAGCCGCGCCGAATCGCGGGCTCGCGCCGCTCATCCGAAGTCGGGTCGGGCGGCGCCCCCCAGTCGCAACCCGTGTCCAGACCGGCTCGATTCCATCCTCGTGCACCGTTTGGCTCCAGGGAGGCTCACGTGAACCATCCGCATCCCACCCGCCCGCGCGCCGCGTTCCTTTCCCGCCGCAACCTCGGCCGCCTCGTCGTCGCACTCGTCCTGGGCGTGCTGCTGCTGGCCCGCGGGCGCACCGTGACGATGGAGTGCGTGTCGCCGTTCGCGGCGCCCGCGGCCGCAGGCGCCGCTGCGATGCCGCCGATGCCGGCGACCGACTGGTTCGCGACGCACCCGATGCACGGGCAGAGCGTGAACGCCTCGCCCGCGGACTCGTTCCTCGTCGAGGGGACCTACTTCGACGAGAACAACGACGGCACGTTCACGCAGATCGACACGGCGAAGATCGTGACCGGCGACGTCATCCTCTGGAAGTGGGTCGTGGGCAGCCACACGATCACGAGCGGCACCGGCAGCACCGATCCCAACGTCGGCGCGCTGTTCGACGTGTCGTCGTCGTCCACCGCGACGCGGTTCTCGTACCAGTTCAACAGCACCGGCACCTATCCGTTCTTCTGCCGCATCCACGAGAGCTTCAACATGAAGGGCGTGGTCGTGGTGACGCAGAACCTGAGCGGCGTGGGGCCGGCGCCGGCGCCCGGCGGCGAGGGCTTCGTCGCCGCGCCGTGGCCGAACCCGACGCACGCCGGCGCGACGTTCCGCTACGCGCTCTCGCGGCCCGGGACCGCGCGCCTGACGATCCTCGACGCGCAGGGCCGCCGGATCGCGACGCTGCTCGACGGCCCGGCCGGCGCCGGCACGTTCGAGTCGCACTGGAGCGGCCGGACCAGCGCCGGGACCGCCGCGCCCGCGGGCGTCTACTTCGCGCGCCTCGACGTCCCGGGCCGCTCGCAGACGCGGCGCATCGCGGTCGTGCCCTGAGCCCGGCGGCTCCCGCCCGCGACCGACCGCTCGCACCCTCGAAGCCCGCGGCGGGCCGCCACCGGCCCGCCGCCCCCGCACACCCGCAGCATGGAGGCCGCATGCGCTCGCCGTTCCGCATCGGTGCCGTCGCGCTTCTCCTCGCCGTCCCGATGTCCGCGTTGCGCCCCGGGCCCAGCACGGGCCTGCCGCTCTACGCCGCCCGCCAGGGGCTGATGTGCCAGTCGTGCCACTTCGACCCCAATGGCGGCGGGCCGCGCAACGACTTCGGCTTCTCCTACGCCCGCAACCGCCACTCGCTCGAGCCGGACACGACGAGCCAGTGGAAGGACCTCAACCTGACGAACCGGGTCTCCGAGGCGATGCCGGTCTACTTCGGCGTCAACCAGCGCTTCATGCTGCTCACGAACGCCCGCGAGACGCAGAACCCGGCCGAGCGCGCCGGCTTCTTCAACATGGAGAACGCGCTCTACATCACGTTCCAGCCGCACCCGCGCCTGACCATGTCGTACAGCCGCGACGCGTTCAACGACGCGGTGATCGCGCAGGACGCCTACGGCATGATCTCCGGGTTCCCGCTCGACGGCTACGTGAAGGCCGGCCGCTTCCGCACGCCGTTCGGCCTGCGCATGGACGACCACACCGTGGCGACGCGCGCCGGCTTCCTCAACCTCGCCGGCGGCCCGCCGCAGAGCTTCCTGCCGTACGACCCGCGCTTCCCCGATATGGGCGTCGAGCTCGGCGGGGATCGTGGCAACTGGTTCGGACGCGCCTCGTTCACGAACGGCGCCTCGAACGTCTTCGGCGGGCAGACGTTCGCGCAGACCGAGACGGCCAAGCTCGGCTACGTCCGCAACGCGTGGCAGGGCGGGCTCTCCTACTACGACGACTACGAGAAGACCGGCTTCTTCCCGTTCCGCCGCGCGCGCCGCTGGGACGGCTACGCCCTCTCGCACTGGCGGCGCCTGCAGTTCATCGGCGAGCTGGGGGCGGGCACCGACACGTACGCGCACCGCGATCCGCGCGGCCACGCCGCCAACCTGCTCGCGGGCTTCGGCGAGCTGGACTGGACCCTCAACCGCGCGTGCAACCTGCGCGCGCGCTGGGACCGGCTCGAGTTGGACCGCGACGACACGATGCTGCCGCGGGTCGACGGCAGCATGGTGAGCACGAGCGACCTGAACACGTGGGACCGCTACGCGATCGAAGGCGAGTTCCTGCCCGTGCCGTTCGCGGAGCTGCGCTGGGCGTTCCGCGTGATCGCGCCGCGCGCGGGCCAGGACCTCGCGGGCAACGAGCTCAAGCACGAGCGGCAGGGCTACCTGCAGTTCCACTTCTCGTACTGAGGCGACGCGGGCGCGGCGCCGACACGAAGGCGCCGCGCCCGCTCGCACCCGCGGGGCGACTAGCGCGCCGCGGCGCCCGCCTGCTTGCCGGCCGGCGGGCCGGCCTCGTGCGGCGCGGGCACGATGCCCTCCTCCAGCCACGCGTAGCGATCCGACAGCACGCCGCGCGCGGTCTGGAAGTTCGACACGTCGTCGTTCGACGCGACGGCGGCGAAGCTCGCCTCGACGCGCCGGCGCGCCGCCCGGCAGAACGTGTCCGCGAGCTCGATGGCCGAGCCGGCCCCGACGCCCTGCTTCGTGTCGCGCAGGGCGCGGGAGCACGTCGCCGCCATGGCGAACAGCTCGGCGCCGGCGTCGACGCAGCGGAAGAGCTGCGACTGGCGGCGCTCCAGCGCGGGCCCGTTCACGACCATGAGGTGGAACACCTGGCGCGCGAGCCGGCGCGACGTGCGCTCGACCCAGCGCAGGTGCCCGGCGAGTCGGCCGAACTCGCCGTACTGCGGCCAGCGCCCCCACCCCAGCCAGCGCGTCGGGTACCACCCGGCATAGAACGCGGCCGAGCGCGCCAGCCCGGCCAGCCGGCGGCCGAGCGGCACGTTCGGCATCACGACGTCGCCCGCGACCTTGAGGTGCACGTCGAGGGCCTCGCGCGCGATGAACAGCCGCATCACCTGGTTGCTGCCCTCGAAGATGCGGTTGATGCGCAGGTCGCGCAGCGCCCGCTCGAGCGGGATCGGCGCCTCGCCGCGCGACTCGAGGCTCGCGGCGGTCTCGTAGCCGCGGCCGCCGCGGATCTGCATCGCGTCGTCGCACAGCGCCCACGCGAGGTCCGTGTTCCACATCTTGCCGATGGCGGCCTCGAGCCGGATGTCCGACCGGCCGCGGTCCGCGAGCAGGCAGCCGAGGTCGGCCACCGCCTCCATCGCGTACGTGTCGGCGGCCATCTTCGCGAGCATCTGGGCCACCGCGTCGTGGCGGCCGACGTTCTTGCCCCACTGCTGGCGCGCGTTCGCCCAGTGCCGGCACACGTTGAGCGCCCACTTGCCGATCGCGGCGCAGCCCGCGGGAATCGTGAGCCGCCCGGTGTTGAGCGTGACGAGCGCGAGCTTGAGGCCCTTGCCCTCGCCCCAGAGCAGGTTCTCCTTCGGCACGCGCACGTCGTTGAACCTCAGCACGGCGTTCTCGATGCCGCGCAGCCCCATGAACTCGAGCCGCTTCACGACCTCGAAGCCGGGCGAGTTCGTCTCGACCACGAACGCGCTGATCGGCCCGGGCTTGCCGTCCCTCCCCGGCGTGCGCGCCATCACGACCATGAGCTCGGCCACGGTGCCGTTCGTGATCCACAGCTTGTTGCCGTTGAGGATGTAGGCGCTGCCGTCCGGCGTCGGGATCGCGGTCGTGGTCATGCGCGCCGGGTCCGAGCCCACCTCCTCCTCGGTGAGCGCGAACGCCGAGATCGCCCCTTTCGCGAGGCGCGGCAGCAGGCGCTTCTTCTGCTCGTCGGAGCCGAACATCTTGACGGGGCCGGGCACGCCGATCGACTGGTGCGCGGAGAGCAGCGCCACGAGCGAGCCGTTGACGCTGGTGATGAGCGACATCGCGCGGCAGTACGTGTACTGCGAGAGCCCGAGGCCGCCGTACTCGCGCGGGATCTTGATGCCGAACGCGCCCATCTCGCGCAGGCCCTGGACCACCTCGTCGGGAATGCGCGCCTCGCGCTCGATACGCTCGCCGTCCACCTTCTCGAGCAGGAAGCGCTCGAGCCGGGCGAGGAACTCCTTCGCGCGCACCTGCTCCTCGGGGTCGGGCTCGGGCCAGGGATGGATCAACCCCAGGTCGAGCTTGCCCAGGAAGAGCTCGCGCACGAACGACGGCGCGTCCCACGTGGTCTCGCGCGCGCCCTCGGCGACGGCGCGTGCTTCGGTCTCGCTGACGTTCGGCCTGGTCTCGGTCATGACGGTCCGGAGTCCTTTCCATCCGGGCGCGCGCCGCCAGCGTCTCCGGCGGTGGTCCCGCGCCGCGGGTGCACGACAAGGCCCAGCGTACCGCGCGGTCCCCGGCCGGCCAAGCCG
>JBAIWU010000195.1:0-2498 GCA_037917155.1 Candidatus Eiseniibacteriota bacterium | reverse complement strand
GCAGGTCGTCCGTCTCGGCCTTGAACGACAGCCCGAGGAAGCCGAGCCGGCGGTGCCGGAGGCGCTCGACGAGGTGGATCGCCTCCTCCACGTGCACGTCGTTCGAGCGGACGATGTTCTGGAGCACGGGCAGCTCGAGGCCGTGCTGGCGCGAGCGCGAGACGATCGCGCGCACGTCCTTGGGCAGGCACGAGCCGCCGAACGCGAATCCGGGGCTGAGGTAGTACGGCGACAGGTTGAGCTTCGTGTCGCGCACCATGAGCTTCATCACCGCGTGGCTGTCGATGCCCTCGCGCTTGCAGATCCGGCCCACTTCGTTCGCGAACGTCACCTTGAGCGCGTGGAAGGAGTTGTTCACGTACTTCAGCATCTCGGCCTCGGGGATCGACGTGACGACGAGCTCGCCCCCCACGCCCTCGTAGACGCCGCGCAGCGCCGCCGCCGCGCGCTCGCAGCCGGCGCCGATCACCGTGTAGTCGGCGCCGAAGAAGTCGGCCACCGCCGTGCCCTCGCGCAGGAACTCGGGGTTGTACGCGATGCCGAAGCCCTCGCCGGCCTTCCAGCCGCTCGCCGCCTCGAGCACCGGGCGCAGCCGGTCGAGCACGGAGCCCGGCAGCATGGTGCTGCGCATCACGACCGTCGTGAAGCGGCCGGTCGACCGCAGGGCGGAGCCCACCTCGGCGCAGGCCCGCTTGACGTGCTCGAGATCGAGCGAGCCGTCCTCGGCCGAGGGCGTGCCCACGCACACGAGCACGACGTCCGCGCCGGGCATGGCCTCGGCGATCCCCGTGGTGGCGGACAGCCGGCCCGCGGCGCGGCCCGCGGCGATGAGCTCGCCGAGGCCCTTCTCGACGATCGGGCTGTCGCCGCGCTGGATGCAGTCCACCTTGAAGGCGCTCGTGTCCACGCCCACCACGTCGTGGCCCCGGCTGGAGAGGCACGCCGAGCACACCGACCCCACGTAACCGAGACCGACCACGACCACCCGCATGTCCGTTCCTCCGAGGCGGCGCCTGCCGGGGATCCGCCTCGCGCTGCGACCGAATGTTGTGCAGGGTGCCGCCGCCGCCCGGCGGCGCACCTCAGATGACGTGCCGAGGACTCCAGTCTGGAAGTTACCGCACCCCCGCCGCACGCGCGACGGGCCGATACCCCGTTATCGGCCGCGCGGCCCGGGGGACGCATCCGGCGCCGGGCGTCGAAACGCCGCCGTCACGGGCGTGGCGGCGGCGCGCGCTGCGATGCGCCGCGGCCGGGTCGCGGGCGGGCGCCCGGGGCGCGCGGCGGACACCCACGTGGCCGGCTCGGTCAGTACGCTCCCTCGCGGGACAGCACGGCGGGGATCGTGCGCAGCAGGATCCGGAGGTCCATCGGCAGCGACTGGTGCCGGATGTACTCGAGGTCGAGGCGCATCCACTCCTGGAAGCCGATGCGGCTGCGGCCGCTGATCTGCCACAGGCACGTGATCCCGGGGCGCACGTCGAGCCGCCGCAGCTGCCACGGCTCGTACTGGGCGACCTCGCGAGGGATCGGAGGCCGCGGCCCGACGAGGCTCATGTCGCCGATGAGCACGTTGAAGAACTGGGGCACCTCGTCGAGGCTCGTGGAGCGCAGGATGCGCCCGATCCGCGTGATGCGCGGGTCGCGCTCGATCTTGAACACGGGTCCGTCGGCCTCGTTCATGTGCGCCAGCTTGTGCTGGTGCCGGTCCGCGTCCTTCACCATCGAGCGGAGCTTGTAGAACGTGAACGGCCGGCCGCCGCGCCCGATCCGGGTCGAGCGGTAGAACACCGGTCCGCGCGACTCGATGCGGATCAGGATCGCGAGCAGCAGCATGAGGGGAGCACTGAGCACCAGCGCGACCAGCGAGCCGACGACGTCGATCGCGCGCTTGCCGAACCGGAGGTAGAGCCCTTCGGCGACGGGGGCCTCGAACGGCAGCACGGGCGCCGCGGCCGTCGCGGCGGCGACGCGGGGCTGCGCCCAGGCGCCATGGGCGCCGCTGCGCGGGCGGGCATGGCCGTTCGCGAAGCCGTGCGGGTGGCTGACGCCGTTCAGGGGTTTCGGCCTCGCGGCGACCTGCCCGTTGCCGGGCGCGCGCGGGCTCAACACCGATCCGGTCTGCGAGGTCGCGTCCACGGTGATGTCCCTTGCCGGATGTTCGTCCGAGGCAGGCCAGTCCGGTCTACCGGCCCGCACTTCGACAGCAGACGAGAGGATCTCGGGCTCCATCGGTGCCACTCTCAGTTGTCGTCGCCCTGCGGAAAGAGCCGGGAGGCACACCACGCCCCTCGGCTCTTACGACACTCGCCTCATCCGATGCGGCAGGCCACTGGATTGATCGAGTACGAGCGACTGGGGGAGAACCAAGGTGTCTCTTCCTTAGATGCGTGTCCCGAATCACTACGGTCGTGCGGATCGCTGACGCGATCTCGCGGTGCTGCTCGTCTCAGCGATGTTCAACCCAGTTAGCAAGGGATCGTTTCGGCGGCTCCTTC
>JBAIWU010000194.1:0-2447 GCA_037917155.1 Candidatus Eiseniibacteriota bacterium | reverse complement strand
GCTCGGGCGCGGGTGCGGCCGGTCGGGCGTCGGCGCCGGCGGCGGGCCGAACTCCGCGCTCGAGAGGTAGACGCGGCCGGAGTCCCCGTCGAGCGCGAGCGTGCGGGCGCCGCGCTCGGTCGGCACGGTCTCGAGCACGGCGTAGCGGTCCGGCCCGTCCTGGCGGACGACCGTGAGCGTTCCCTCCCCGTTCGACGCCAGCACGAGACCGCGCGTCGCGTCGTAGGCCACCGCGTCGACGCCCGCGCCGATGGGCAGCGTCGCCACCACGCGCCCGTTCGCGGCATCGAGCACGACCATCGTCCGGTTGCCGCAGACGGAGAACAGCCGCCGGTGCGCGCGGTCGAGCGCGAGGCCGCTGGGCCCCTCGCCGGGCGCGAGCGGCCAGCGCGCGAGCAGCTTCAGCGTGTGCGTGTCCAGCAGGACGACCGCGCTGCTGTCCTCGAGGTTCGCCCACAGGCGCCCCGCGCCGTCGACGGCCGCGAACTCGGGCCGGCCGCCGAGCGCGACGGTGGTGACGACCGTGTCCGCGACGGCGTCGATCACCGCCGCGTTGCCGCTGCCGCCGTTGAACGTGAACACGCGCTTCGTGGCCGGGTCGTAGACGATCGCGTCCGGGTTGCGCGCGGGGATCGCGATGCGCCCCGTCACGGCGAGCGTGCGCGTGTCGAACACGGTCACGCTCGAATCGCGCCCGTTGCTCGTGAACCCGCGGCCCAGCTCCGGGGCCACGGCGACGCCGTGGACGCCGGGCGCCGGCGCGACCTCGCCGACCAGCGAGTCCGTGCGCGTGTCGAGCACGACGACGCGCGTGCCGTGCGAGACGTAGAGCCGGTGCGCGGCGTCGTCCATGAAGAGGTAGTCCCAGCCGCCATCACCCCCGATCGGGATGCGCTTCAGAACGGCGCCGTGGGGCTCGGCGGCGAGGGCGGGAACGGCGGCCAGGAGCAGGGTCGCGAGCGCGGCGCCGGCGCGGCGTGGAATGGACGGGCGGAACGGCATGGTCACCTCCGGGAGGACCCCGGCGCGTGGCCGGGTGGGATGCGAGGCACGGGTCTCACTCGACGCCGCCCCCGAAGCGGGCGAGCAGCGACGGCAGGACGAGGAGCAGCAGCAGGGCCGAGAGCGCGAAGCCGCCGACGACCGCGATGGCGAGCGGGCGGAGCAGCGCGCTGCCCGAGCCCAGCCCGAGCGCGAGCGGGGCGAGCGCTGCGACGCCCGCGATCGTCGTCATGAGCACGGGACGGGTGCGGCGGCGTCCGGCCGCGAGCGCGGCCGCGCGGGCGTCGAGGTCCTCCCGGCGCCGGCGACGGTACTCGGCGAGCAGGAAGAAGCCGTTCTCGGCCACGATGCCGACCACCATGATCGCGCCGACGAAGCTCGAGATGTTGAACGTGGCGCCCGCCACGTGGAGCGCGGCGAACACGCCGGCCAGCGAGGCCAGCACGACGCCGAGCAGGCACAGGATCTGGGGCCACGAGCGGAACGCGAGCAGCAGGATGAGCACGACGAGTCCCACCGCGCCGAGCAGCACGCCCGCGAGGCCGCGGAAGGACGACTGCTGCTCGGCCCAGAGCCCGCCGTACGCGAGCGTCACCTGCGGCGGCAGCGGCACCTCGCGCCGGATGCGGCGCTGGATCTCGGCGACCGCCGAGCCGAGGTCGCGCCCCGAGAGACGGGCCGTGACCGCGACCATCGTGCGCAGGTTGTCGCGGTCGATCTCGGTCTCGCCGGGATTCACGCGCAGCGTGGCCACGTCGCGGACGGCCGCGGCGCCGCCCTCCCCGGCCGGCACGGCGAGCGCGCCCAGCGTGGACGCGGCATCCACGCCGTCCGGGCGCCGCACCACCGCGCGAACGGGCCACGCGCGTGCGCCACGCACGATCTCGCCGAGGTCCACGCCGCCCACGGCCGGCGTGACCTCGTCCGCGAGGTCCTCGGTGGTGACCCCGCGCCGGGCGCCGGCGTCGCTCGGGGCCAGCGAGACGTCCGGACCGCTCACGACGATGCCGTCCTTCACGTCCACGGCGCCGCGGATGCTCGCGACCAGCGCCGCGACCCGGCGGGCCGTGCGCTCGAGGACGTCGCGGTCCTCGCCGAACACGCGCACCTCGACGGGCTGCGGGTTCGAGGTCAGGTCCCCGATCACGTCCTCGACGAGCTGGCCGAACTCGATCTGCAGCGCGGGCTGGCTGCCCTCGATGCGCACGCGCAGCGCGTCCGCCACCTCGTCGGCGGGCCGGCGGCGGCCCGGCGCGAGGCGCAGGACGTAGTCGCCCACGTTGGGCTCGGTGATGAAGAAGCCGAGCTGGTCGCCCGTGCGCCGGGACCACGCCACGACCTCGGGTGTCGCGTCGATGAGCCGCTCCACCTGCTGCAGGAGGCGGTCGGTCTCGGTGATCGAGGTCCCGGGCGGCGAGATGTAGTCGAGGATGAGCGCGCCCTCG
>JBAIWU010000193.1:0-4265 GCA_037917155.1 Candidatus Eiseniibacteriota bacterium | reverse complement strand
GCCGCGGCGCCGCTCGTCGCGGTGGCCGCGGCGCTGGGCGCGGGCGCGGTGTTCATCGCGGCGATCGGCGAGCACCCGCTCGCCATCTACGCGCTCCTGTTCCGCGAGGCGTTCGGCACCGGCTACGGGCTCGGCCAGACGCTGTTCCGCGCAACGCCGCTGCTCTTCACCGGGCTCGCGGTCGCGCTCGCGTTCCGCGCCGGGCTCTTCAACATCGGCGTCGAGGGGCAGATGTACCTCGGCGGCTTCGCGGCCGCGCTCGTCGGCGCGTACGCGCCGCTGCCCGGGCCACTGCTCGTGCTCGCGGCGGTGCTGGCCGCGGCGGCGGCGGGGGCGCTCTGGGGCGCGGTGCCGGGCGTGCTCAAGGCCCGCTTCGGCGCGCACGAGGTGATCAACACGATCATGCTCAACTTCATCGCGTTCTCGCTCGTCTCGTGGGCCGGCCACGGGCTGTTCCAGACCGCGACCGTGCGCACGCGCGAGATCGCGCCCGGCGCGGAGCTGCCGCGGCTCGAGGGGCTGCTGCCGGCGCTGCGCGGCGCGCCCGTGAACGTCTCGCTCGTGCTGGGCCTGCTGCTCGCCGCCGCGGTCGCGGCGCTGCTCTTCCGCACGCGCCTGGGCTACGAGTTGCGCGCCGTGGGCCTGAACGCCCCGGCCGCGGAGTACGGCGGCGTCGCGATCGGCGCGGCGCAGGCGCTGGCCATGGCGCTCTCGGGCGCGCTCGCGGGGGTGGGCGGCACCAACTTCGTGCTCGGCTACAAGCACTACTTCGAGCTCGGTTTCACGGGCGGCGCCGGCTTCATGGGCATTGCCGTCGCGCTGCTGGGGCGCAACCACCCGGCCGGCGTGCTCGTGGCGGCGCTCTTCTTCGGCGCGCTCTCCTATGGCGGCCTCGTCGTCAACCAGCGCGTGCCGCGCGAGCTGGTCGAGGTGCTCGAGGCGCTCGTCATCCTGTTCGCGATCTCGGCGCGGCCGCTGCTCGAGCGCGCGGCGCGGAGGTGGGCGTGATGGCCGCGCTGCTCTTCGCCGCCGCGGCGCTGCGCATCTCGGTGCCCTACGCGCTCGCCGCCATGGGCTCGGCGCTGAGCGAGCGCGGCGGCGTCATCTGCATCGCGCTCGAGGGGCTCATGCTGAACGGCGCGCTCGCGTACACGCTGGGCGCGTACGCCTCGAACAGCGCGTGGCTGGGCATCGCGTGCGCGCTGGCCGCGGGGCTGCTCACCGCGTGGCTGCACGCCGAGGCCACCGTGCGCTTCCGCGCCGACCAGATCACGACCGGCATCGGCATCAACCTGCTCGCGGCGGGCCTGACCCGCTTCGTGCTCGTGCAGGTGTTCCATTCCTCGTCCAACTCGCCGCGCGTGCCCGGCCTGCCCGAGCTGCCGCTGGGCCCGCTCGCGAAGCTGCCCGCGCTCGGGGACCTGCTCGCCTCGCCGCTCGTGCTCGTCACGCTGGCGCTGGTGGCGCTCGTGCAGGTGCTGCTCTTCCGGACCGTGTTCGGGCTGCGCCTGCGCGCGATGGGCGAGCGGCCCGAGGCCGCGGCCACGCTGGGCCTCTCGGTGACGCGCTACCGCTTCGCGGGCGTGCTGCTGTGCGGCGCGCTCGCGTCGCTGGGCGGCGCGTGGCTCGCGAGCGAGCAGCACTCGTTCACCGACGGCATGACCGGCGGGCGGGGCTACATCGCGCTGGCGGCGATGATCGTGGGCAAGTGGAACCCGGTCGGCGCCGCGGCGGCCTGCCTGCTCTTCGGCGCCGCCGAGGCATTGCAGATCACGCTCCAGGGCTCGGCGTTCCCCAGCGAGCTGCTGCAGGGGCTGCCCTACCTCGTGACCATGCTCGCGCTCGCGGGCTTCATCGGCCGCGCCGTGGCGCCGCGCGCCGACGGCGTGCCCTACGAGCCGGACGGGAACTGAGTGTGGGAACAAGGGTTGCCGGCGCGACCGCGCACGGGGCGCACCGGCCGGGGCGACCCACCCTCGAGGCGCCGCCCGAATTTTGCCGATGCGTGATAACTCGCGCTCGGCTAGGCTCATCTTAGATGCTTGTGACGGTTTGACGGGCACGGCCCGCACCCGAGGGTGTATCTTCTTCCTCGCCTGATCCGCATCTCACGTCGCACCGACTTCGTGGAGCCCGATCTGCCGATGAAGCCGTTCGCCGCCGCCTTCCGTGCGATCGTGATCGCCGTCGTGCTCGCTTCGAGCGCGCGGCTCGCGAGCGCCGCGCGCGCCGACGGCACGCTTCTCGACGAGTCGGCGCGCGCCCACGCCCCGGCATCGCCCGCGCACCTCGTGCCGGCCCCGGCGGCCCACGCCGCGCCCTGCTGCGACGACGACGCGCCCACGCTGCGCTCGACGGCGGCGCCGC
Source organism: Candidatus Eiseniibacteriota bacterium (assembly GCA_037917155.1). Classification (GTDB taxonomy): domain Bacteria; phylum Eisenbacteria; class RBG-16-71-46; order RBG-16-71-46; family RBG-16-71-46; genus CAIXRL01. The sequence goes on along the minus strand of JBAIWU010000193.1, from coordinate 1,898 downwards.
GCTGCAGCACGCTCGTGCACATCGACGCTTCGCGCGCGACCTCGCGTCCCTCGCTTCCCGCCACGCCGGACCACCGCGGCGAGAAGCGCGAGCGCGGACGCGCGACCACCAGCGGCACCGCGCAGGTCCACCGCCCGCAGGCGCAGCGCCTCAAGGGCCAGGTGCGCAACACGCCCGCGACGCCGGGCATGGGCCTGCTGCTGCGCTTCGGCACGAACGCCGGCCGCGAGATCTCGATGAACGTCGACGACCTCTGCCACGCCCCGACCAGTTCACGCTCCGGGCGCGCTCCCCCACGCGCCGGCCCCTCCTCGAACCTCGCGCTGGCATCCTCGCCGCGCGCGCAGCACCTCGCGCCACACGCGCGAGCGCTCCGCCCCGAATCCCTCGAGGGCGTGCAGCCTTCCCCGACCGACGACACGTCGAACCCCGATCGCCCCGCGCCGAGTTCCGCGCGCCCCGCGACCGCGTCCGCGCCCATCGAGCGCGCGGCCCACGATGACGCTTCCCCGGACATTCAAACGGAGCGCCTCCCCGGCTCCCGCGCCGTGCGTTCGAAGGGCGCCTCGGCGTGCCTGACCCCACCACCCTTCGGAGGTTTCATCGCATGAAGCGCATGTCCACGTTCGCCCTGGCCGCGGTCGCATTGATGCTCACCGCCTCGCTCGTGATGGCGCAGGGCAGCGCGGCGCCGGCGACGGGCAGCTCGACCACCGGCACGCCGGCGACGGCGAAGGCCACGACCGGCAAGGCCAAGGCGAAGAAGGACGCGACGGCCTCCTCCACGGCGACTGCCAAGTCCGCCAAGGGCGCGAAGGCGAAGACGGCCAGCGGCAAGGCGGCCAAGACCGCGATGTCCGAGAAGGGCACGCCCGCGGCGGCGGCCTCGATGACGGCCAAGACCGCGACGACCGTGCCGGCGACGGCCACGGCGGCCAAGGGCACGGCGGCGGGCGCTCCGGCAGCGGCGGAGCCGGCGGCGAAGGCCGCGGCGGCGGGTGCCGCGATGGCGGCCCCGGCCAAGGCGAAGGCGGCCGCGGCGGCTTCGGCGGGCGCGCTCGTCGACCTGAACTCGGCCAGCAAGGCCGAGCTGATGAAGCTTCCCGGCGTGGGCGAGGCGATCTCGGACAAGATCATCGCGGCGCGTCCCTTCGCCAACAAGAGCCAGCTCGTCTCGCGCGGCATCGTCGGCCAGAAGGCCTACGAGAAGCTCAGCGGGATGGTGATCGCGAAGCAGCAGAAGAAGTAAGTCGCATGGTTTCCGGCCGGACCCGGAGGGGCCGGCGCTCGTGGTGGTGCGTGGGGCTCCGTCGCGGTGCGTTCGGTCCTTCCGCCCGGCCGGGTCATGCGAATCAACGGAGAGGACCGGGGCCGATGCGACCGGTGCGTGGGGCTCCGCCGCTCGGCTCCCGGCTCCTCCCGGCAGTGCGAAGCGCCGTGGTGCCCGAGCCCCCGATTCGGGTGCCGCGGCCTTCGCGTCTCCGGCGGGTTCCGCGCGCCGTGCGCCGCCGCGGCTCGCGCGCCGCGTGACCCCGCGGGCGCGGCGCCCGCTTCAGCGCCGCCGGGGCTCGTGCGCCAGCGCCTCGCGCGCGAGCCGCTCGCGCTCGTCGAGGCGCGGCAGCGCCGGGTCGATGCGCCGCGCCGCCTCGAGCTGCTCGATCGCCGCGGGCCAGTTGCGGTTCAGCCCCTCGATGTTGGCGAGCTGGCTGTGCGCCTGGCCGGTCGCGGGCGAGGCGGCCACCTGCCGCAGCAGCTCCTCGCGCACGGCCTCGCGGAGGCCGCGGTGACGGCGGAGGAGGCCATGGCGATCCCGGACCTGACGCCGCCGCGCCTGATCGTCCTCTACGACACTCTCGGCGGCTCGGCGTTGTTCGGCCGGCTGCGCCAGTTCCAGGAGC
>JBAIWU010000192.1:0-9234 GCA_037917155.1 Candidatus Eiseniibacteriota bacterium | reverse complement strand
AGGCCTCGCGCCCCTCCGGGCGCCGGCGCGCGGCCGGCGCGTGTGCGGCCGGGTCCGCGATCGTGACGAGCGCCTGGAGCGCCCGCGCGCCGGGCGCGGCCTCGGCCTCGCGCCGGTGGGCGAGCAGCCGCTTCCAGTGCGCGGGCCGCTTCTGCTGCAGCCAGCGCTCGAGGTCCTCGGCGGACCGGAACCCCGCGACGACGTCCGAGAGCGGCGCGCGCCGCTCGCAGTTGCGCGGGTCGTATTCGCGGCAGAGCACCGGGTGGCGGCCGTGGATGCGGCAGCGGCCGTCGTCGGCGAGCTGGCGGCAGCGCGTCTCGATGTGCAGGTACCAGCGCTCGGGGCGCTCGACGTAAAGCTCGAGGTTCCGGTGGTGGAGCACCCAGATCCACTGGTCGTACTCCCACGGCGCGCGCGGCGCGTCGACCTCGATGCTCACGGTCTCGCAGCAGCGCGTGCAGCCCGCGCAGAGCGTCGCGTTCTCGTCGGCGCCCAGCTCGCGCGCGTCGCGCGTGTCCTCCAGCGTGGTGTCGTGCACGTCGGCCATGCGTTCCTTATAGCGCACGCGGCGTACGGCCGCCAGCGGGAAGCCGCTCGCGTCAGTCCTGGTCCTCGAGCACCTCGAGGCAGTTCTCGTAGCGTCCGAACGACGGCATGAGGTACACGCCGTTCGCGTGCGCCCGGCACCGGCGCAGCAGCTCGCGCGCGAGCTCGACGCCCACGCGCTGGCCCTCGTTGCCGGCCTCGTGCATGCGCTTCCGGATCCACTCGGGCACCTGGATGCCGGGCACCTCGTTGTGCAGGAACTCGGCGTGCCGGAACGACTGCAGCGGCAGGATGCCCATGAGGATCGGGATCGACGGCGCGCCGCCGAGCCGCTCGAGGAAGCGCTCCCAGCAGGCCGTTTCGTAGACCGGCTGCGTCATGACGAACTGCGCCCCTGCGTCGAGCTTGTGGCGGAAGTGCTCGAGCTCGCGGTCGAGGTCCTCCGCGGTGGGGTTCACCGCGCAGCCGATCGCGAAGTTCGTCCGCGACCCGATCGAGGTGCCGGCCTCGTCCACGCCCTGGTTGAGCTTGCCCGCGATGCGGATGAGCCCCACGGAGTCCGTGTCGTAGACCGCCGTCATGTTCGGGTAGTCGCCGAGGCTGGGCGGGTCGCCCGTGAGGCAGAGGATGTTGCGCAGCCCCAGGGCGTGGGCGCCCATGAGGTCGCTCTGCAGGCCCATCAGGTTCCGGTCGCGCGTGGTGTAGTGGAGGATGATCTCCGTCTCCGGCAGCAGCGCGTGGAACTGGTAGGCCAGCGCGAGCGCGCTCATGCGGATGCGCGCCATGGGGGAATCGGCGATGTTGATGCAGTCGACGCCGCGGGCGGCCATGAGCTTCGCGCCCGCGATCACCTTCTGCGTGTTGATGCCGCGCGGGGGGTCGACCTCGACGCTCACGACGAACCTGGCGCGCATCCGGCGCAGCAGCGCGGGTTCCTCCGTCTCGGCGGCCGCCGGCTCCGGCGGCGCGCGGTCGACGACGCGCACCTCCGCGCCCGAGGGCAGCTGCTCCGCGGGCAGGTGCGAGGCGAGCCGCTCGCGCATGGCGCGCACGTGGGCGGGCGTCGTGCCGCAGCAGCCGCCGACGATGTTCGCGCCGAGCGCGACGGCGCGGGCGGCGAACTCGGCGAAGTAGTCCGGGCTGGAGAGGTAGACGTAGCGTCCCTCGACGAACTGCGGCAGCCCGGCGTTCGGCATCACCGCGACGGGCATGCCCTCGGCCGCGCCGACGAGGTCCTCGCGCACCTCGAGCGCGGGCTGGGGACCGCCGCCGCAGTTGACGCCGACGACGTCGGCGCCCGCCTGCCGCAGCGCCCGGGCGACGAGCTGCGGCGTGTGGCCGTAGCGCGTGCGGCCGTCCTGGCCGAACGTCATCATCGCGAGGATCGGCAGGTCGGTCGTGACCTCGCGGACCATGCGCATCGCGACGAGGATCTCGTTCAGGTCCTGGAAGGTCTCGAGCACGAACACGTCGACGCCGCCCTCGAGCAGCCCCTCGGCCTGCGCGCGGAACGCGGCCTCGGCCTCGGCCACCTGCACGGGGCCGAACGGCGCGAGGTGCCGGCCGAGCGGACCCATCGAGCCGCCGACGAAGCCGGTCGAGCCCACGATCTCGCGCGCGCTGCGCGCGACCTTGACGCCCTGGCGCGCGATGAGCCGCGCGCGGTCGGACAACCCGTGGCGCGCGAGTCGCACGGCATTCGCTCCGAACGTGTTCGTCTCGACGAGCTCGGCGCCGGAGGAGAGGTAGTCGCGGTGGATGCCCTCGACGATCGACGGGTCCGAGAGGTTCAGCTCGTCGAAGCAGCGCTCGTAGGGGATGCCGCGCTCGAACAGCAGCGTGCCCATGGCGCCGTCCGCGAGGAGCGGCCCGAGCGCGAGACGGGCGAGCAGGGGAGACGTGGGCATGCGGGCACCCTACCGTCGCCCCGCGGCCGCCGGCAAGCGTGCGGGGGCGGGCGCGCATCTGCTAAGGTGCGCCCCCGTGAAGCCCGACGCCCGCCTGCCCGTGTTCGTGCTGGTGCTCGCCGCCCTCGCTGGCGCGGCGCCGCCGGGCCGTGCCGCCGTCGCCACGCTGCCGGTGGGCGACGTCCGCCCGGGCCAGCACGCGGTCGTGCACACGGTCTTCGCGGGCGACTCGATCGAGACGTTCGACGCCGAGATCCTCGGCGTGCTCCCCGGCGGCCGCGCGGGCGGCGACGTGATCCTGGCGCGCGCCACCTCGCCCCGGGTCGTGGAGAGCGGCATCGCGGCGGGGATGAGCGGCTCGCCGGTCGAGGTCGACGGCAGGCTGGTCGGTGCGCTCGCGCTCGGCTGGCCGTTCTCGAAGGAACCCATCTTCGGGATCACGCCGATCGGCGAGATGCTGCCCGTGCTCGAGCACCCCGACGCCCCCGGCGACGCCACCGCCGGCCCCGCGGGCCTCGAGGCCACGGCGCGCTCTACGGCGTTCCGCGAGCTCGCCTGGCCCGGCGACACGCTCGCGCCCGCTGCGCCCGCGCCATCGACCGCGCCGGGGCCGACGGCGCTGCCGATCCCGATCTGCGCCGGCGGGCTCTCGCCGCGCGCGCTCGAGCTGGCGCGGCCGCTCTTCGAGGGGACGGGCTTCCTGCTCACGCCCGGCGGGCGCTCGGCAGCGGCCCCGGCCGCGAAGCCGGCGCCGGTCGTGCCCGGGAGCGCCGTGGCCGTCGACGTGCTCCGCGGCGACCTCAACTTCTCCGCCATCGGCACCGTGACCTGGGTCGACGGCGACCGGCTGCTCATCTTCGGGCACCCGTTCTTCCAGGCCGGCGACGTGCGCATGCCGCTCTCGACGGCGCACATCGTGGGGATCCTGCCGAGCCTGTACGACTCGTTCAAGCTCGGCGTGCCCGGCACGCCGATCGGCGTCGCGACGCAGGACCGGCGCACCGCCGTCGGCGGCCGCCTCGGCGGCGTCGCGCACCTGATGCCGTTCTCGGTGAGCGTGCGCGGCACGACGGGCCGCGAGCAGGTGTTCCGCTTCGAGTCGATCGAGGACCGCACGCTGATGCCGCAGCTCGTCGCCACCGCGGTGATGAGCGGCCTGCTCGAGTCGGGCGGCGCGACCGCGCAGCAGACCGTCGACTGGTCGCTCGTCGCCTGGTCCGGCGGCCGGTCCGTGCGCTTCCACGACCGGGCGGCGAGCGAGGCGCCGTTCACGGACGTCGCGGGCGGCGTCGCCGGCCCCCTGCGGTTCCTTGCGGGCAACGCCTACCAGGCGTGGCGCCCGGACAGCCTGCGCATCGACGTCGTCGTGCGGCCGGGGCGCGAGCAGTGGACCGTGCGCGGGGCGAGCCTCGACGCCGCGGTGGTGCGGCCGGGCGGCCGCGTGCGCGCGCGCGTCGAGCTCGAGCGCTGGCGCGGCGGGAGCACGCTCATGGACGTCGACGTCGACGTGCCCGCCGAGCTGTCCGACGGCCGCTACACGCTGTGGCTGGGCGGCGGCTCGGAGTTCGACCGCATGGCGGCCACGCGGCTGCCGGCCCGCTACCGGCCCACGTCGCTCGCCGACGGCGTGCGGCGGCTCGAGGCGCTCAAGTCCTCCGACGCGCTCTACACCGCGATCTGGGCGCGCGCCGTGGACGTCACGCGGGACGGCGAGGACTACCCCGACCTGCCCGGCTCGGCGCAGGCGCTGCTGGCGCCCACGCAGGCGGCCGGCGAGCGCATCCGGCGCGGCGACTGGGCGCTGCTCGGCGAGGGCGCGCACCCGCTCGCGGGCGTCGTGCACGGCGAAGTCATGCTGGACGTGAACGTGGACGACAGGGCGCCCTGACGCCCGGGGGACTCGAATGCGGATGCGGCTCGATGGGGTGACGGTCCTGCTGGCGGCGCTCGCCTGTGCCGCGCCGGCGCGCGCGACGGAGACGCAGTGGTGGCTCAACGACGCGCCGGCCGACTACGCCCGCGCCGAGGCGCACGGCGCGATCCTGCGCGCCGACGCCACGGTCGAGCCCGGGCCCGCCGTCGCGACGTTCGCCGACGACAGCCTGCGCGTGGCGTGGGCGGTCGCGGTGCTCGCCGACGGCTCGGTGGCGATCGCGGGGGACCACGGTCGCATCGACCGCTGGACGGCGGCCGCGGGCGTGCGCCCGTGGGTGCGCCTCGGCGCCGGGCAGGTGCTGGCGCTCGCGCGCGACGGCGACGCCCTGCTCGCCGGCACCGGGCCGACCGGGCTCGTCTACCGGATCGGCGCGCGCGGCGACACGACGCTGCTCGCGCGCACGGGGGAGCGGTACGTGTGGGCGCTCGCGGCCGTGAAGGGCGCGGTGTGGGCGGCCACGGGGACGCGCGGGCGGCTGATGCGCATCGAGGGCGGCCGGGCGCGCATCGCGTTCGACGCCGAGGAGAGCAACCTGCTCTGCCTCGTGCCCGACGGCGCGGGCGGCGCGTGGTCCGGCGGGGACTCGCGCGGGCGCGTCTACCACACCGACGCCGCCGGCGCGACGCGCACGCTGTTCGATGCCGGCGAGGACGAGGTGCGCGCGCTCGCGCGCACGGCGGACGGGGCGATCTGGGCGGCGGCGCTCTCCTCATCCGGCACGACCAGCGAGGACGGTGACGACGACGAGAAGCCCCAGCCCGCGCGCTCGAGCGCGAGCAGCGCGCGCGCGGTCGTCTACCGCATCGTGCCCGACAGCGCGACAGTGGGCTGGTGGACGTCGCCTCAGCCGCTCGTCTACGCGCTCGCGCCCACCGCGGATGGCCTCGTCGCCGCGACGGGCAACCGCGCCGGGCTCTACCGGCTCGAGGGCGTCGGGATGGCCTCGCAGCTGCTCGCGCCCTCGCAGGGGCAGGTCACGGCGCTCGCGGCCGGGCCGGAGGGCGCGCTGTGGGCCGCGACCTCGAACCCCGTCGCGCTCGTCCGGCTGGGCCCGGGCCGCGCGAGCCAGGGCGAGCTCCTCTCGGGGCTGCTCGACTGCCACCGCTTCTCGCACTTCGGCCACGTCCGGGCGCGCACGCGCGGCCGCGTCGAGATCCTCACGCGCAGCGGCAACTGCGACCCCGCCGACTCGACCTGGTCCGCGTGGGAGTCGCTCGCCAGCGACGAGGAAGGCGGGCGCGTGCGCTCGCCGGGCGCCCGCTACCTGCAGTGGAAGGCCGTGCTCGGCTCCGCGGACGCCCGGCTCGACGGCGTCGAGATCGCCTGGCGCGAGCAGAACCTGGCCCCGCGGGTCGACGAGGTCACGATCGCGCCGCAGGGTCTCAACTTCCGCGACGGCGAGCTGCTGCCGCGCAGCGAGGCGGTCACGCAGACGCTCACGGGCGGCCAGAAGGTCGAGTACTCCGTGTCGCTGCCCGCGACCAAGGCCATCCGCGAGCTGCCCGTGTGGGCGCGCGGCCTGCGCACGCTGACGTGGCGCGCCGGGGACCCCAACGGCGACCCGCTGCGCTACCGCGTCGAGCTGCGCAACGAGGACGGCGGCGACTGGGTCGAGATCGGCAAGGACCTCGAGGCGACGCTGTTCTCGTGGAACACGAACACGATCCCCGACGGCCGCTATCGCCTCCGCGTCACCGCGAGCGACGCCGCGGGCAACGCCGTGGGCGAGGAGCGGACCGGGCAGGCGACGAGCGAGGCGTTCACCGTGGACAACACGCCCCCGGTCGTGACCGCCCTGTCCGCGAGCGGAGCCCGGCTCGAGGGCGCGGCCGAGGACGCGACGAGCCCGCTCTGGCGGCTCGAGGTCGCCGTGGACGACGGGGACTGGCGCACGCTCGCGCCCGAGGGCGGCATGGCCGACCGCCGGCACGTCCGCTTCGCGGTCACGCTGCCGGGCCTCAAGCCCGGGGAGCACGTGGCGAGCGTGCGCGCCGTCGACCTCGCAGGCAACGCCGCGACGCGAGCGATCCACCTGCAGGTCCCGGCGGGGCGCTGAGGCGCGGCCGGCGCGCGCAGGAGGCACCATGCTCGAGCGCTGGGTCGAGGCCGTCCGGCCGCTCGTGAGCGGCGAGCGGGCCCTCGAGGCGGTCCGCGCCCTCGCGCGCCACCATCGCATCCAGGCGAGCCCCGGCTACGATGACGCAGCCGCGTGGCTGGCCGCGGAGCTCTCGCGCGAGCGCCTCGCGGTGGCCGTCGACCTCGTGCCGGGGGACGGGCGTACGGCGTACCTCGGATGCACGATGCCGGAGGGCTGGGCCTGCGAACACGCCCGCGCGGCCGTGCACGGCCGCGGCGCCGCCGAGCCGCTCGCCGACTTCGGGACGGCGCCGCTCTCGATCGTGCAGCGCAGCGCGCCGGGCGCGGGCCGCTTCCCGCTCGTCGCGCTGGCCGACGGCAGCCGCCCGGAGGACTACGCGGGCCTCGACGTGCGCGGGCGCGCCGTGCTCACGGACGGTCCGGTGCAGCGCGTCCACCAGCTCGCGGTCGTCGAGCGCGGCGCCGCCGGGCTCGTGAGCTTCGGCCGGCGCCTGCTGCCGCCGGTGCGCACGCGCGATCACGACCGCGACTCGCTCGCCTACACGTCGTTCTGGTGGGCCGGCGACGCGCCGCGCGGCTGGGGCGTCGTCGCCACGCCGGCACGCGGCGAGGCGCTCGCCGAGCGGCTCGCGCACGGCGAGGCGCTCGAGCTCGAGGTCGACATCCGCACGCGCCGTTTCGTGACGACGATCCCGCTCGTGAGCGCGGCCCTGCCCGGAGCGCTGCCCGGCGAGGTGCTGCTCACGTCGCACCTCTGCCACCCGCGCCCCGGCGCGAACGACAACGCCTCCGGGGTCGCCGCCACGCTCGAGGCCGTGCGCGCGCTGCGCGCGCTCGAGGCGGCGGGCGGCCTGCCCGGGCCGCGGCGCACGATCCGCGCGCTCTGGATGCCGGAGTTCACGGGCACCTACGCGTGGCTGGGGCTCGACCCGGCCCGCCCCGGTGCGACCGTCGCGGCGCTCAACCTGGACATGGTCGGCGAGGACCAGGTCGCGTGCGGCAGCGAGCAGCTTCTCGAGCGGGCGCCGCACTTCGCGGGCTCGTTCGCGGACGAGCTCGTGCGGCTCGCACGGCGCGCCACCTGGGACCCGGCGGACGGCGCGCTGCGCGCGCGCGAAGTGCCCTATTCGGGCGGCAGCGACCACGCCGTCTGGCTCGACCCGGGGCTGGGTGTTCCGTGCCCGCTGCTCATCCAGTGGCCCGACCGCTGGTACCACTCCTCGCTCGACTCGCCCGAGCGCTGCGACCCGCGCTCGCTCGCGCACGCGGCGCGGATCGGCGCGGTGTACGCGGCATGGATCGCCACGGCGCGCGAGGGCGACGCGGCCCGGCTCGCGGAGCGGATCGAGCGCGCCGCGGTGCGCGAGATGCGCGCGGCGCTGGACGGCGAGCGGGCCGAGGCACGCGTCCGGGCGGCGCGCTGGCGCGGGCAGCGCTCGCTCGCGAGCCTCGCGCGGCTCGCCCCGGGGGCGGCGCCGGACGCGGTCCAGCGCTCGGTCGCCGAGGGCGCCGAGGCGATCGAGGGCGCATTCGAGACCGAGATCGCGCCCGTGCTGCCCGGGGCCGCCCGCGCGGCCGCGCCGGGACCGTGCGCGCGCGTGCCCGTCCGCCTGCGGGGCGCGCTGCCGCCGCCCGTGCGCGAGCTGCAGGCCGGGCGGGCCGCGCTGGACGCGGGCGCGCTCGCGCGGCTGCAGGCGATCGAGCGCGACCTGGGCGGGGGCCCCGCGCTCGACCTCGCGTGGTTCGCCTGCGACGGGCGGCGCACGGTCGGGGAGATCGCGGCGTGCCTCTCCGACGAGGGCAGCGACGTGGACGCGGCGACGCTGGAAGGCTATTTCGACCTCCTCGCCGGGCTCGGGGCCGCGGCGTGGCGAGCGGGGTAGAGGGGCGCGATGCAGGCACAACGCACGGCGTACGGCTGGGTGCTGCGGCTCGACCGCGGCGAGGAGATCGTGGAATCCCTGCGCGCGTTCGCGGAGCGCGAAGGGCTGCGGGCCGGGGCGATCACGGCGATCGGCGCGGTGGACGAGGCCGAGCTCGGCTTCTTCTCGCCCTCGACCGGGCGCTACGACCGGCGGACGTTCAGCGGCGATCACGAGATCGGCTCGCTGCACGGGAACCTGAGCGAGCTCGACGGCGCGCCGTTTCCGCACTGCCACGTCGTGCTCGGCGACGCGGAATTCCGGGCGTGGACGGGGCACCTGTTCCGCGGGGTCGTCTCGGTCACGTGCGAGGTGCAGCTGGTCACGGACCCGGGCGTGCTGCTGCGCGAGCGCAGGCCCGACCTGGGGTTCAACCCGATCGCGCCCGCGGGCGGGACGGGGCGGCCGAAATCGGCCCCCGGCGCGTGAGCGCTGCTGCTATACTCGCCGGCGCCTCTGCCGCCGGGTCCCCCGGCGCTCAGCCGTCCGCGCGCCGGACCGCCACGCCCCACATGCGGCCGGTGCGGCCGGCGTCGCGCCGGTGGGAGAAGTACCAGTGGGGCTCGCAGGCGGTGCAGGCGCCGGTATCGTGGATGGAGGACGCGGGCACGCCCGCGTCGATCAGCGCCATCCGCGCCGCCGTCGGCAGGTCGAGCCGCAGCCGGACACCGTCCCGCCGCACCGCCACGGCGGGGAAGCGGGCCGCGACCTCGGGGCCGACGTCGTAACAGCACCCGCGAATGCAGGGACCGATATGAACGCACACCTGGCCGGGCACGGCGTCCGTCCGCGCGCAGAGCGCGGCGAGCGCGGCGGCCGGCTGCGG
>JBAIWU010000191.1:0-4560 GCA_037917155.1 Candidatus Eiseniibacteriota bacterium | reverse complement strand
GCGTCGATGTCGCGGTCGAGCGTGAACTGCAGCGTGATGCTCGTGCTGCCCTGGCTCGAGGACGAGGTCATCACGTCGAGGCCGGGGATCGTCGAGAACTGCTTCTCGAGCGGCGTCGCCACGGCCGACGCCATGGTCTCGGGCGAGGCCCCGGCCAGGCTCGCGTTGACCGAGATGATCGGGTAGTCGACGTTCGGCAGGTCGCTCACCGGCAGCTGCGAGTAGCCGACGATGCCGAAGATCAGGATGCCGATCATGACCAGCGTGGTCGCGATCGGGCGCTGGATGAAGAGGCCGGAGAGGTTCATGACTTCCTGCCGCGCGCGGCCCCGCCCCGGGCCGCGCCTCCGCGGGCCGAGTCGCCGGAAGACGCCCCGCCGCGCACCTGCAGGCGTGCGCCGGGCGCGATCCGGAGCTGGCCGTCGGTGACGACGATCTCGCCGGGCGCGAGCCCGCTCGAGACGACCGCGATCGAGTCGTCCGCGTGGAGCAGCGTCACCGGACGCGACGCCGCCGAGGAGTCCGGGTTCATGACCCAGACGTAGGGGCCCTGCTGGCCGCTGCTGATGGCGGGCGCCGGCACGACGATCGCGTTGTGCAGCACGTCGAGCACGAGCCGGACCTCGACGAACGCGCCCGGCCACAGCCGGCCGTCGCGGTTCGCGAACTCGCCCTTGAGCGTCAGCGTGCCCGTGGACGGGTCGACGGCGTTGTCGATGAACGCCAGCCGGCCGTGGATCTCGAGCGAGTCGTCGGGCGAGAGGCGCACGATGACCTCGGGATCGCGCCCGCGCGTGCGCTCGACCGCGGCGCGGTCGCTCTCGGACACCGTGAAGCGCACGCGGATCGGCCGCACCTGGTTCACGGTGACGAGCGGATCCGAGCTGGCGGCCTTCACGTAGTCGCCCACGTGCACGTTGAGCTTGCCCGTCCGGCCGGCGAACGGCGAGCGGATCGTCGCGAACTCGAGGTCGAGCCGCGCCTTGGCGACCGCGGCGGAATCCGACAGGACCGTGGCGGTCATGGCGTCGGCGGCGGCGCGCTTGGCGTCGAAGTCCGCCTGCGACATGAGCTGCTGCTGGAGGAGCGTCGTCGCGCGTTGCGCGTCCGATCGCAGCGCCACCGCCTGCGCGCGGTCGCGCGCGAGCTGGCCCTGCGCCTGCATGAGCGCGGCGCGGAACGGACGCGCGTCGAGCTCGATGAGCGCCTGCCCGGAGCGCACCTCCTGCCCCTCGTGGAAGTCGATCCTCGTCACCGTGCCGCCCACCTGCGACCCGATGTCGGCGGTCTGGACCGGTTCCACGGTGCCGCTGGCGAGGATCGTCATCGGGACGGCGCGCTTCATCACCGGGGCGACGGTGACCGGGACGCGCATCTGGCGGGACGGTGCGGTCTTGCCGCAGCCGGAGGCGAGCGCCACGGCCGCGACGAGGAACGTCGCGAGCGCGGCGCGAGCGGACATCGGGGGTCGGTCGTTATCGGTCATCGAGGAACGTTCCGTCTCGGGTGCGGTGCGCGGCCACGGGGGACGATGGAGCGGCTCGTCGGCCCCCGGCGATCCCATTGTAGACGACTTGCGGAGGACGGGGTTCCTCCTGCACTCTTGGCGGTCGATTCTTCACCCGGCTGTGACGGCGGGCCGCATTCGGGCGCCCGGTCACCGCGTTCGTCTCCATCATCCCGAAGAGGCAGGACCGTCCATGTCGCACCCGACGCCCCCGACCGACCCCACGCCCCCCGACACCGAGCAGGAGACCGAGCGCCCGTCCGAGGAGTTCGCGCAGGCCCTGCGCGAGTTCGAGCAGGCCGCTCCGCCCGCGACCGCCAGCGAGGTCGCCGTCGGAACCAAGGTGCACGGCCGCGTCGTCTCGATCGGGGCCGACAACGCGCTCGTCGACTTCGGCGGGCGCAGCGAGGGCGCGGTCGAGCTGCGGCACTACCGCGGTGAGGACGGCGCGCCGCGCATCGCGGTGGGCGACGAGCTCGACCTGTTCGTGATCGAGGCCGGTGACCAGCTCGTGCTCGCGCCCACGGTCAAGGCCGAGCCCAGGGCGGCGCTGGGCCAGCTGCGCGAGGCGCAGAAGGCGGGCGTGCCCGTCGAGGGCCGCGTCACCGCGGTCAACTCCGGCGGCCTCGCCGTGGACCTGTCCGGCGTGCGCGGCTTCTGCCCCATGTCGCAGATCGAGTCCGGCTTCTGCTCCGAGCCATCGGCATACGTGGGCCGCACGCTCGAGTTCCTCGTCACCAAGGTCGAGGACGGCGGCCGCGGCAACGTGGTGCTGTCGCGCCGGCAGCTCCTCCGCCGCGCGGAGCAGGAGCAGGGCAGGAAGATGCTCGAGACGCTCAAGGTGGGCGACGAGCGCGAGGGCCGCGTGCGCAAGCTCGAGGCGTTCGGGGCGTTCATCGACCTGGGCGGCGTCGACGGCCTGGCGCACATCTCGGAGATCAGCCACTCGCACGTCGGGCATCCGCGCGAGGCGCTCAAGGAGGGCCAGACCGTCAAGGTGCGCGTGCTCAAGATCGGCACCGGCAAGGACGGTCGGCCCAAGCTCGCGCTGTCCGTGAAGGCCGCGGCGCCCGACCCGTGGCAGGGCGTCGCCGAGCGCTACGCCGCCGGCCAGCGCGTGACGGGCACCGTGGCGCGCATGACGGACTTCGGCGCGTTCGTCGCGCTGGAGCCGGGAATCGACGGTCTGGTGCACGTCTCGCAGGTGGCGCTGCACCGCGTCCAGCACGTGAAGGACGTGCTCAAGAACGGGCAGAGCGTCGAGGCGGTCGTGCTCGCGGTGGAGCCCGAGAAGAAGCGCATCTCGCTCTCGATCCGCGAGGCGCTCGCCGCCGACCTGCCGCCCGCGCGCACGCCCGAGGTGGGCGAGGTGACCGAGGGCCGCGTCGGCAGCATCAAGACGTACGGCGTGTTCGTCGACCTGCCGCAGATCGGCCCGCGCGCGAGCGGCCTGATGCCCCGCGAGGAGACCGGCCTGCCGCGCGGCACCGACCTCACGCAGCACTTCACCCTGGGCCAGACCGTGCGGGTCGAGCTGCTCGAGAGCAAGGAGGGCAAGCTCCGGCTGCGCCTCGAGGGCGCGACGCCCGTCGTCGAGGAGCGGCCGGCACGCCCGGCGGGCGGTCCGCGCGAGGGCGGCGGCGGGCGCGGCGAGCGTTCCGACCGCGGGCCGCGCGAGAGCCGCGGGCCGCGCGAGGGTCGCGGGCCGCGGGGCGAGCGGGGTGGACGCGAGGAGCGGACGCCGACGTCGTGGTCGACCCCCAAGACGCCCAACGAGCCGACGACCATGGCGCTCGCCCTGCGCAAGGCGATGGAAGAGGCGCGACGCAAGCAGGGCGGCTCGAACGGCTGATCGCGCCGAAACGACCCCCCGGAGAGCGACCGTGACCAGGGAGCTGGCGAGCCGCGGGCAGCTGCGCCGGTTCGCATGGTTGTCGATCGCGGTCGCGCTGCTCACGATCGCGCTCAAGACCGGCGCGTACCTTCTGACGGGCTCCGTCGGCCTGCTCTCGGACGCGCTCGAGTCCCTCGTCAATCTGGCCGGGGCGCTCATGGCGCTCGCGATGCTCTCGATCGCGGCGCGGCCCGAGGACGCCGAGCACCCGCACGGCCACGACAAGGCCGAGTACTTCTCGAGCGGGGTCGAGGGCTCGCTGATCCTCGTCGCCGCGGCGAGCATCGCGTACGCGGCCATCGAGCGGCTCCTGCACCCGCGGCCGCTGCAGTCCATCGGCGTCGGCCTCGTGGTGTCGCTGGTCGCGACCCTGTTCAACCTCGCCGTGGCCGTGATCCTGCTGCGCCAGGGCCGGCGCGAGCAGTCGATCACGCTGGAGGCGAACGCCCATCACCTGCTCGCCGACGTCTGGACTTCGGTGGGCGTCATCGTCGGTGTCGGCGCGGTGGCGTTCACGCACTGGCAGCCGCTCGATGCCATCGTCGCCATGCTCGTTGCCGCGAACATCGTCTGGACCGGCGTCCAGATCGTGCTGCGCTCCGTGCACGGCCTCATGGACCGCGCGGTGCCCGTGGACGAGCAGCACGCGGTGCAGGCCGTGCTCGACCGCTACCGCGCCGAGGGCGCCGAGTTCCACGCGCTTCGCACGCGCCTGTCGGGCGTGCGGCGGTTCGTCACGGTGCACGTGCTCGTGCCCGGCGCCTGGACCGTGCACGACGGCCACGTGCTGCTCGAGCGCATCGAGGCCGACATCCGCGCCGCGGTGCCCAACGTCTCGGTGCTCACGCACCTCGAGTCCATCGAGGACCCGGCGTCCTGGGACGACATCGGACTCGACCGCGAACGCGGGGGCGGCTGACCCCGGCGGCCCGCGGCGCACGCGGATGGGGCCGCCACGCGCCCCGGAACGCCGACGGGACGCGGGAGGCCGACCGGGAGCTCAGCGCATGAACGAGCGCGCCAGCCCCCAGATGCCGACGCTCAGCGCCGCCAGCGAGTCGCCGGCGATGAGCCCGCCGCCGACGAGCGACATCGTGCTCATGTCCTCGGGCAGGCCCTCGTGCTCGGGCTTGCGCGGCTGCTTCGACTGGTAGGTCTG
>JBAIWU010000190.1:0-2639 GCA_037917155.1 Candidatus Eiseniibacteriota bacterium | reverse complement strand
CGATCGCGCTGGGGCAGGGGCACACGGCGTACGGCCGCTACGCGAACGGGCGCGGCGTCAACGCGGTGACGCTGCTGCCGAAGGCGACCGACGCGCTCTCGGGCGCGCTCGCCTACCAGGGCGCGACGGCGAAGCTCTCGCGCGGCGCGCAGGCGATGGCGCTCTACCTGCAGCAGGGCGAGAAGAACCAGCACGACCGCCGCATCGCGCAGGTGATCCCCGTGGCGGACCTGCTCGCGGGCAACCAGGCGCGGCCGGAGGGCGTGGCGCACGGCGACATCGCCGAGATCGGCGCGCACCGGCAGGACTACGACGGGCACTACCCGGCCGGCGACGGCGCCCTCTACCCGATCCCGTTCATGACGAGCCCGGGCAAGCACACCGAGCCGCTCGCGCGTCCCGAGGGCTACAAGAAGCCCGCGCACGCGATCACCGCGTTCGAGCCCGACATCCGGGGGCGCGGCCCGCAGGCGAACCCGGTGGACGTCGGCAGCTACAAGAACGCGACGCACCGCTGGGCCATGGCGATCGACCTGAACGCCTGCACGGGCTGCGCGGCGTGCGTCGTCGCCTGCTACTCCGAGAACAACATCCCGGTGGTCGGCCCCGACCTCATCCGCCGGGGCCGCGAGATGGCGTGGATCCGCATCGACCGGTTCGAGGAGCGCCTCGAGCCCGGCAAGACCGACGTGCGCTTCATCCCGAGCATGTGCCAGCACTGCGGCGACGCGCCCTGCGAGATGGTGTGCCCCGTGTACGCCACGTACCACAGCCCCGAGGGGCTGAACGCGCAGATCTACAACCGCTGCGTGGGCACCCGCTACTGCAGCAACAACTGCCCCTACAAGGCGCGCGCGTTCAACTGGTTCGACTACTCGGCGCCGGAGAAGACGACGTTCGCCTTCCCCGAGCCGCTCAACTGGCAGCTCAATCCCGACGTCACCGTGCGCTCGAAGGGCGTCATGGAGAAGTGCACGATGTGCGTGCAGCGCATCCTCGAGGGCAAGGGCAACGCCCGCGACGAGAAGCGCCCGCTGCGTGACGGCGAGATCCAGACGGCGTGCGCCCAGTCCTGCCCGTCGCGCGCGATCACGTTCGGCGACCTCGCCGATCCCGACAGCGCCGTGCACCTGAAGAGCTTCGGCGAGCGCAAGTACTGGGTGTTCCCCGAGCTCAATACCAAGCCGGGCGTCACGTACCTGCAGAAGGTGAAGCGCGACGGCGGAAGCGAGGCCCGCGCGTGAGCACGACCCTGAACCGGGACCTGAGCCGCGACGGCGTGAACGACGTGCCGGACCGTCCAGTGACCGCGCGCTCGCTCAACGACGACGTGCTGAGCATGGTGTCGATCCCCGGCAAGGTGTGGTGGACGCTGCTGCTCGTCGACCTCGCCGTGCTGGCCGTCGCCCTGGCCGCGGTGCGCAACCTGATCGTGCACGACTGGGGCGTGTCCGGCTTCATGCGCCCGGTCATGTGGGCGGTCGACATCACGAACTTCGTGTTCTGGGTCGGCATCGCCCACTGCGGCACGCTCGTGTCCGCGGTGCTCTTCCTGTTCCGCTCGCACTTCCGGCGCGCCGTGTACCGCATCGCCGAGGCGATGACCGTCTTCGGCGTGCTGACCGCGGCCATGTTCCCGGCGATCCACACGGGCCGGCCGTGGTTCGACTACTGGCTCTTCCCGTACCCCAACCAGCGCCAGATCTGGACCAACATCCGCTCGCCGCTGGAGTGGGACGTGTTCGCGGTCAACACCTACCTGACCGTGTCGAGCATCTTCTTCCTGGTCGGCCTGATCCCCGACTGCGCCGCCGCGCGCGACCGGGCGAAGCACCCGATCATGAAGCTCATCTACACCCTGATGTCGTTCGGCTGGACCGGCGCCAACTACCAGTGGAAGCACTTCTACGGCGCCTACCTGTTCTTCGCCGCGCTGGCGACGCCGCTCGTCTTCTCGGTGCACAGCGTCGTGTCGTGGGACTTCGCGATGGCGCAGGTGCCGGGCTGGCACTCGACGCTGTTCGCGCCCTACTTCGTGGCCGGCGCGATCTTCTCCGGCGTCGCGATGGTGATCTTCCTGCTCATCATCATCCGGAAGGGCTTCGGCCTGCAGCACCTTGTGACGATCGACCACATGGAGAAGCTGGCCAAGCTCGTGCTGCTCACCTCGACCATGGTGGGCTACTCGTACCTGACCGAGTTCTTCATCGCGTGGGTCGGCCCCAGCCGGGCCGAGCGCGACGTGTTCGTCTTCCGCGCCTTCGGCCACTACTGGTGGGCGTTCTGGATCATGTTCAGCTGCAACGTGATCTTCCCGCTCTCGCTGTGGTTCAAGCGCGTGCGGCGGAACATGAAGGCGCTGTTCGTGCTTTCGATCCTCGTGAACATCGGCATGTGGTTCGAGCGCTTCGTGATCATCGTCACGTCGCTCACGCGCGCGTTCAACCCCGCGAACTGGTTCTACTACCGCATCTCGATCACCGAGATCGCGCTCATCGTGGGCTCGTTCGCCTGGTTCTTCATGTTCTTCCTGGTGTTCGTGCGCGTGCTGCCGGCGTTCTCGATCGCGGAGATCAAGGAGACGCTCCCCATCCCGAGGCGGAGGGCGCACTCGTGAGCCTGCTCGACACGATCCTGAA
>JBAIWU010000189.1:0-1728 GCA_037917155.1 Candidatus Eiseniibacteriota bacterium | reverse complement strand
GCCGACGCGCTCGCGCACCTTCGCGCCCACGAGGTGGTCCGCGACCGCGGCCTGCAGCGCCAGCCACGGCGAGGGCCGGCGGCGCGTGAAGCGCAGGTGCGCCGCCTTCGTGCCCACGCGCACGCCCCAGAAGAAGACCAGCCGCCGCGGCAGCGGCTGGCTGCGCGCGTTGTCCATGACGCGCGCGTAGACCTTCTCGAAGAAGCGCGGCACGCCGATCAGCACGCCCGGGTGGACCTCGCACGCGTCCGCGGCGACCGTGTCCAGGCTCTGCGCGTACGCGATCGTGACGCCGGCCTCGAGCATGCAGAACTGCCCGGCCATGCGCTCGAGGATGTGGCACAGGGGCAGGAACGAGAGGCACACCGGGTACTTCGCCAGGTCGACGACCTTCAGCGCCGCCTCGACGTTCGCGCACACGTTCGCGTGCGTGAGCATCGCGCCCTTGGGGTCGCCGGTCGTGCCCGAGGTGTAGATGATCGTGGCCACGTCGTCGGGCTGCACGGCGTCGGCGCCGGCGCGGAACGTGTCCGGCGAGGCGGCGCGCCGCTGCCGGCCCTGCTGCGCGAGCGTGGCGAACGAGTGCTCGCGGCCGGACTCGGGCGGCGCCGGCTCCATGGCCACGATCGCCTCGAGTGCCGGCAGCGTGTCCGCGATCTGGCGCACCTTGTCGAGCTGCGCGGGCGTCGAGACGATCACGACCTTCGCGCCCGCGTCCGCGACGATGTGCCGCACCTGCTGGCCGGTGAGCGTGGGATAGACGGGGACGGTGACCGCGCCCAGGCCCAGGATCGCGAGGTCGCTCACCGCCCACTCGTAGCGGTTCTCGGAGAGCAGCGCGACGCGGTCGCCGCGGCCCACGCCGAGCGAGACCAGCCCCATCGCGAACTCCTCGACGTCCGACAGCGCCTGCCGCGCGCGGATGGACTCCCACCCGATCGCGTTCTTGCGCATGAACTGCACGACGTCCTGGCGTTTCTCGACCACGTCGAGGAACAGGCGGATCAGCGTCCTGGGCATGGGTCCTCCTGACCCGCTCCCGCGGTCGTCCGCGGAACGCGCGCGGGAATCGCCGCATTGGTAGCACCTCGGTCTCGCGTTTGACAATGCGTAAAACCCTGAAGCAAGGTGGGGCGAACGGCGCGATGCAGCGCCGTGGCTCCCGGAGGACGACCGATGTCGCGTCACCTGTTCGCGCGCCCCGCGGTCCTCGCCGCGCTGGCCGCGTGCGCGCTGGCCGCGGGGCCCGGGATGACGGCCGCCGGCGCGAAGACGCCCGAGGAGCTGGTCGCCGAGGGCGACCAGCAGTACGCGCAGGCGAGGCTCGCCGAGGCGGATCGCGCCTACCTCGCGGCCCTGCAGGTCGCGCCCGCCGACTTCGGTGCGCTCTGCCGCGCCGCGCGCGCGGAGTCGGAGCTGGGCGAGCTGCAGAAGGGCGACGAGCAGCGCCGGACGTGGGCCGACGCCGTGGCGCACGCGCGTGACGCGGTGCGCGCCGCCCCGGATTCCGCCGCGCCGCACGTGTGGCTGGCGGTGGCGCTCGGCCGGCAGGCGCTGCGCGAGGGACCGCGGTCCAAGCTGGCGCTCTCGAAGGAGATCAAGTCCGAGGTGGATCGCGCGCTGGCGCTGGACGCCACGATCGGCCGTGCCTGGCACGTGCTGGCGGTGTGGAACGTGAGGGTGTCGAGCCTCAACGCCATCGAGCGCATGGCGGCGAACGCGGTGCTC
>JBAIWU010000188.1:0-4240 GCA_037917155.1 Candidatus Eiseniibacteriota bacterium | reverse complement strand
TGACGTTGACCTCGGGAGTGGCGGATCGCTCGGCGAAGCGCTCGAGCCGCAGCTCGGAGACGTCGAGGCCCGGCCGCCCGTCGACGATCCACTCGGCGATCAGCCTGCCCACCGCCGGCGCCTGCATGAAGCCGTGGCCGCTGAAGCCGTTCGCCAGCATGAGGCCGCCCACGCCCGCGGGCGGCCCGAGGATCGAGTTGTGGTCGGGCGTCGTCTCGTAGAGGCCCGCCCAGCCGTGGCCGATCTCGGCCGTCTCGAGAGCCGGCACGCGCTCGACCGCGCCCTCGACCACCTTCTCGAGAAAGTCCCAGTTGACGCTGGTGTCGAAGCCGGGCGGCTCGTCCTTGTCCGCCAGGCCGAGCAGCAGGCCGCCGCTCTCGCGGTGCATGTACACGCCGCTCTTCATGTCAACGATCATGGGCAGCGTCTCGTCCACCCACGGCAGCGGCTTGGTCGTGAAGCAGTGGCGGCGGTAGGGCAGCACGGGCAGGTCGACGCCCGCCCAGCGGGCGATCTCCGCGGCCCACGCGCCCGCGGCGTTCACGACCACGGGCGTGTCGATGTCGCCCTTCGAGGTGCGCACGCCGGTGACGCGCCCGCCCTCGATCTTCAGGCCGGTCACGGCGACCTCGAAGCGGAACTGCGCGCCCAGCGCGCGCGCCCGCGACTCGTACGCCTGCGTGACCATGTGCGGGTCGGCCAGGCCGTCGGTTCCGCAGAACGTGCCGCCGAGCACGCCGTCGACGTTGACGATCGGGAGGCGGTCCTTCACCTGCGCGGGCGTCAGCGTCTCCACGGGCAGCCCCAGCGAGCGCTGGAAGTCCGCCTGACGCTGGAACGCCGCCCACTGCTCCGGGTCCGACAGCAGGAACAGGTAGCCGACCTGCCAGAACACGTGGTCGGTGCCCATCTCCTCGTCGAAGCGCTCGTATTGCCGCACCGACTCCTGGCAGACGCGCACGTTGACCTCGGTCGAGAACTGCTGCCGGATGCCGCCGGCGCAGCGCCCGGTCGACCCGGCGCCGGCGAACTTCTCGCGCTCGAGAACGACGACGCCCTTCACGCCGCGCCGGCCGAGGTGGTAGGCGATCGAGGTCCCGATGCACCCGGCGCCGACGATGACGACCGGCGCCGACTCACGCCCTGCGTTCACTTGAGCCTCCGATAGGTCCTCTGCAACAGGAGCGCGTCGTCCTCCATGGCCGGCGACTCGCACACGACCCATCCCGAGACGCGCAGGTCCTTGAGGGCCCGCAGCAGCTGCCTCCAGCGGAAGGCCGTCTCGCGCAGCGGCTCGTGCCGCCGCTCGCCCTTCGGCCCGTACTGGATGCCCGAGATGTGCACGTGCAGCCGCTCCAGCGCGCCGCGGCCCAGGGCGCCCTCGATCGCGGCCAGCGTCGCCGCGAATGCGTCGTACGTGTTGTGCCTGCCCTGCTCGCGCGCGTACCGGTGCGAGAAGTCGACGCACGGCCGCACGCCGGGCACCGCCCGGCACCACGCGAGCACCTCCTCGAGCGAGCCGAGCTGCGTCGGCTTGCCCGTCAGCTCCGTGCGGACGTCGACCGTGGAACGGAGCGCCTGCAACGACCCCACCAGGCGCCGGAGGCCCGCGCGCACGAGCCGGTCGGCCTCGTCATGCGGGTGGGCGCCGTAGAACCCGGCATGGAAGCAGAACGACGCGGCGCCGCAGCGCGTGCCGAGCCGCCCCGTCTCCACCAGCCGCGCGAGGCTGCGCTCCACGATGTCGGGGACCCCGCACAGGTTGACGTAGTACGGGGCGTGCGCCGTCAGCGTGACATCGCATTCGCGCGCGGCTTGGGCGATCCGGTCCGCGGCCGCGTCCGACATGCGGACGCCGTTGACCCAGGCCATCTCGAGATGGTCGAGTCCCAGCTCGCGGGCGCGCCGGATGCCGTGCACGGTGCCGGGCCTCGCGCTCGTGCGCGGGATCCCGGAGGTGCCGAAACGCAGGCTCAAGCGGCCCGCCCCCGCCTGCAGCGCGCGGTCGTGGACCGCAGGCAGTCTAAGCCAGCGCGGGCGGCGAATCGAGCGCCCGCGCGCGGCGCGCGCCCCGGCGTCACCGCTTGTAGCCGATCCGGCGCAGAAACTCGCGCCGGGCCTCGCGGGCCGCCGCGTCCTCGATCCCCTGCGGGGAAGCGCCGTCCACGACGCCGACGACGCCCCGCCCCTGCGCGTGCTCGGCCACGAGCACCTGCACGGGGTTCGCGGTGGCGCAGAAGACCTGGCAGACCTCCTGCGACTGCTTGATCGCGGGCAGGAGGTTGATCGGGTACGCGCCCTTGAGGAGCAGGAAGAACGTGTGCCCGGCGCCCACGCGCAGGGCGTAGTCCGCCGCGGCCGCGACGAGCGCGTCGTCGTTGCCCTCGGTGCGCACGAGGCAGGGTCCGGACGCCTCGCAGAACGCGAGCCCGAAGCGCGCGCCGGGCACGGTCGTCACCACGATCTCCGCGATGTCTTCCACGGTCTTGATGAAGTGCGACTGTCCCGCGACGACGTTGCACTCCTCGGGGACCTGCAGCGGCACGGCGACGACGTTCATGGCGTCCTCCTCGTCCGCGCGACGCTACGAGGCCCTCCCGCGCAGCGTCAAGGCGGGGATCAGAACGCCTGCCCGGAGCCGAACGAGTACGCCGGGCCGCGCCGGTCGCGCCCCTGCGTGAGCACCGGCCACGCGACGTCGAAGCGGGCGACCGCGTTGAGAGCCGAGTGCGGCAGCGAGATGCGCAGGCCGAAGCCCGCGTCGTGGTGCCACGGCTCGTGGCCGGCGCCCAGGCCCCACGTGCGCCCCGTGTCCCAGAACGCCGCGCCGCCGACGCTGACGAGCTGCAGGCAGTTCCGCACGGCGACCCAGCGCAGCTCGGCGTTGCCGCGCCACGCCTGCGTCCCCGTCAGCTCGTGCACCGGGTAGGCGCGCAGGCCGTTGATGCCTCCCAGCGTCACCTGGAAATCGCGCGTCGTCCGGCGTCCCGCGATGCCGTAGACGCCCGCCACCGCGGCGACGTCGCGCCGGGGCTGCTGCACCCAGCGCGCGGTCACGTCGCCGACCTCCTCCACCGGCGACGGGCGCAGCCGGCTCTCGGCCCCCGCCTCGAGCGTGCCGAACCCGAGCCGGCCCGCGCTGCAGCCGAGCGCCATCCGGGCCCGCACGTAGCCCTCGTCGTCCGTGCTGCCGAACAGGCGAGGCGCGAAGCCCGCCTTGAGCGCGATCGCCGGCCCCAGGTCGAGGTCCTCGTCGCGATCCATCTGCTCGACCGCGCGCACCACCCGGAAGTCCGGCCGCGAGAGCTGCATCTCGCCCGTGAGCCGGCGCACCAGGCGCGTCTCGGAAGGGCCCGCGAAGCCCGCCGGCGCGCCCGGCTGCAGCACCGAGGCGCCCAGCACGCGGTCGCGCAGCTCGAACGAGCCGATCCAGCGCAGGATGGCGCCGCCCTCGGTGCGGTAGCCCACGCCCAGCGCGGCGTCGGCGTGCTCGAGCCGCGCCGGCAGGCTCGCGACCTCCTGGCCGCCCGCGAAGAGCTGCTCGTCGAAGCGGTCGAGGGACCAATTCGCGAGGGCGCTGCGCGGCGCGTCGTCCGCCCAGAACGGCAGCGCGAGCGTGGCGCCCTGCGTGTCCCCGCCCTGGTTGTTGCCGAACCAGGCCCGGCCGCGCCAGTGAGAGCCGAAGATCTCGCCGTCCTCGACGCGCGCGACGCGCGAGATGCCGGTGACGTCGCTGCGGTACGAGAGCGACAGCGCCGTGCCGAGCCCGAGGAAGTTGCGCTCGACGAAGGCGAACGAGCCGAAGCGCTGGCCACCCCCGCTCTCGATGCTGAACTCGGGGCTCGTGGTCCAGTTGTCGTGCGTCACGACCCGCACGTCGACGGAGTCCGCTCCCACCGGGAACGCGCTGACGCTGTCGGGCAGGACGAACGTCAGCGCGCGCAGGTGCCGCTCGCTCTCCGCGCGCCGCGCCTCGCTCCACGGCCCGCCCTCGCGGAACACCAGCGCCGACCGCACCGTGGATGGGCGCGTGACGATGTGGATCCGGTTCGCGAATCCGTACAGGCCGCGCGCGTGCGGCGGCAGCGGATCGAAGATCGAGTGCGCGACGATCGTGACGTGCCGGATGAAGCGGCCCTCGAGCGCGAGCGAGTCCTGCTCCGGCCCGGCGGCCGCGGTCCGCGGCGGCGGCAGCCACGCGAGCGCCAGCAGCAGGCAGGCGTGCGCCGGCCGGAGCGTC
>JBAIWU010000187.1:0-6396 GCA_037917155.1 Candidatus Eiseniibacteriota bacterium | reverse complement strand
CGCAGCGGCGCCGAGGGGTCGCTGCAGCCCCGCCCGGTCACCTGCCGCAGGTGGCAGTCCTGGCACGTCGACACAATGCCGCCCGGAGCATTGCCCGCGAGATCGGGCGCGTAGACGCCGGCAGGGTAGGCGCTGGCCTTCCACTCGCTGTACGTGCGCTCGAGCGGCATCAGCGTGAGCGGGCTGATCGAGTCGGCCGGCGCGTCGAACGGTCCGGCGGCGTAGTGCGCGCCCGACGTGCGCTGGAACACCGGGTTCGAGACGTCGTGGCACGTGCCGCAGAGGTCGCTGCGTTCGTGGAACGACGAGGCGAGGAACGCGTGCGGCGGCGTCGCATCCGCGAACGGCCCGCGCTTGACCGTCGTGGGGTCGACGACGTACTGGCCGTTGCCGTACGTCGTCGGCACGTGCGCCGGCAGCATCGCGAGCACCTGCTGGTCCTGCGAAGGGTTGACGCCCGGCTGGTAAACGGGGTCCACGAGCCGGTGGCAGAAGTCGCACGAAACCCCGTCGCGCCCGGTCGCGTCGATGCGCGCGCCGTTCGTGGGTTCGCTCCCGCCGGTGAGCCAGGAGAATGGCGCGTGGCAGCGGATGCACAGATCGCCCGAGGCGGGGGCGTCCTGCTCGGCGACCGCGAGGCAGGCGTGGAAGAGCGGGTCGCGCGCGGCCTGGGCCATCATCGTTCCGGACCAGTTGTGCCCGGGCTCGACCGCGGGGTCGTAGTTCGCGTGGCACGTCGCGCAGGAGCCCGACGCCTGGAACGTGCCGCCCTCGAACGGCTGCGTGCCGGGCTCGCGGAAGTCACGGAGCGTCGTCGGCACCCGGCCCCCCGGCGGCCGCGCGATCGCGAACACGGAGTGGCTGCTGTCGGCTCCGGAGCCGCCGCCCGCGGTGTGCGCGAGCACCCGGACGCGCGCGGTCGCGGTGGGCGTGTCGGGCACGTACCACGTGAACGTCCCGCTGTCGGGCGCCGCGAGCGCGACCGGCGTCCAGACGGCGCCGTCGGCGTCCCGATAGAAGACGTCGACGTTCGAGACGCCCGTCGCGGCCGACGCCGTCCAGCGCACCGTCTGCGGCGAGCCGCCCGTCCAGCTCTCGCCGCCCACGGGCGCGAGCAGCGTGACGTCCGCCGAGGGGCTCGGGACCCAGGTACCGCCGCCGAAGGCGTCCATCCGCGACGCGGTGGCGCTGCCCATCTCGAGCCCGATCGCGCCGCCGTTGGCGTAGCCGGGCCACGCGCTCACGTTGGCGCTGCCCGCGAGCACGCCGTTCACGAACACGTCGACGACCCCGGTCGCGTACGCGCGCGCCCCGAGCTGGTCGCCCGAGGCCAGGTGCTCGTTCGCCAGCGACAGCCAGGTGCGCCAGCCGGCCGTCCCGTCGTACGTGCTGACGTTGACCTGCCCCAGCGAGGGATCGTGGCGCACCTCGATCAGGCCGCTCGTCCAGGTCGTTCCCTGCACCTTGAGCATGAGGTCGAGCTCGGGCGTGGCGGTCGAGACCGTCGCGAGCGTCACGTACGCCTCCTGGTCGGCGCCGAACGCCGCCGGCAACCAGACGGCGTCGTACCAGCCGGCCGCCGCCTGAGCGAGCGTGTTCCCGGCGATGGCGAGGCCGGAGTTCGCGTCGCCCCAGCTCGGGCCCATGGGCCCGTCGGCGCGGTCGAACGTGTCGAGCACCGGCGTCGAGGGGAAGCCCGAGGGCGAGCTGACCGTCACGCCGACGCTCGCCTGCGCCTGCCCGCCGCGGCCGTCGCTCACCGTGAGCACGGCGGTGTACGCGCCGGGCAGCGGGTACGTGTGCTGGGGGTTGCGGACCGCGGACGTACCGCCGTCGCCGAACGTCCACGCCCACGTCAGCGAGTCGCCGTCGGCGTCGGAGCTCGCGGAACCGTCAAACGCCACCGCGAGCGGCGCGACGCCCGTCGTCGGCGTCCCGGTCGCGACCGCCACCGGCGGCGTGTCGCCGCCGATGCTGCCCGTCCAGCGGATGCGGCGTACCTCGCCGGTCGTGATCGAGACGTAGCACACGTCGCCCGTGAGCGGATCCGTGGCGAAGCACACGGGCGCGTCCATCGTCGTGCCGAAGTCGTTGATCGCCACGAGGCCGCCATTCGCGTCGAGCGTGGCGACCTTGACCCACTGCTGGTCGTAGTCGCCGAAGAAGTACGCGCCGCGGTAGCTCGCCGGGTAGAGCGTGTCGGTGTAGAAGGCGCCGCCGATCGCGGTGGCGCCGATCGCTCCCGGCGGCGAGCTGAGCAGGGGATTGCTGTGGTGCCAGGTCGCGACGGGCAGCGTGGGATTGACGGGATTCGTCGCGGTGCCGTAGCTGTCGCAACCGTTGTGCGCGGGCGTCGCGCTCGGGTAGGACGGTGCGACGTTCATGCCCTCCCAGCAGGGCCAGCCGAAGTTCTGCCCGGGCTGCGTGACGACGTCCATCTCCTCGTACGTGTTCCAGCCCACGTCCCCGATGACGACCGTGCCCGGGTTGCCCGCGGCGGGATCGGTCACGCCCGTTCCCGGACGCACGGTGAAGCGGAACGGGTTCCGCAGGCCATACACCCACACGCGCGAGCGGGCGGACGTGGGATCGCCGTCGTAGTACGGATTGCTCGCGTAGCCGAGCCCGGTGTGCGGGTCGATGCGCAGCACCTTCCCGTTGAGGCTGGTGATGTCCTGCGCGCGGAACGCGCCGATGTCGAAGTAGGGATCGGCGCCGTCCGGCCCGAACGCAGCCGGCTGCAGCCCCCCGGGATCGGGCAGGTCGAAGTTGGCGCCCTCGCCGTCGGAGACGAACAGGCTGCCGTCGCGTCCCCACCGCAGCGAGCCGATCGTGTGCGAGAGGTAGAGCGTGAGGGGCGAGTCGCGCCAGCCGGAGCCCATGAGGATCGTCCGGCTCGCCGGGTCGACCGTGTTCGTGTCCCCGCTCGCGCTCATCTGGTAGCGGGTCAGCCGCCCGAACGCGAGCGTGTCCGTGTCGACGCCGTCGCTGTCGGGATCGACCGTGTAGAGGAAGTACACGTAGTGGTCGAGGAAGAAGGCGGGATCCACCGCCACGTCGAGCAGCCCGCGGTCCCAGTTGTCGAGCACCTCCGCGGGCGCGCTCCAGACCGGGTTCGGCAGCCGCACGCCGCCCTGCACCATCCAGACGGTGCCGCCCTTCTCCGCCACGAGCATCCGACCATCGGGCAGGAAGCACATGCCCGTCGGCACGACGAAGGCGGTGCCGGGCACCGCGTTCTCGACGGTGAAGCCCGAGGGCACGCTGGGCGCGGCCGCGACGCGCGTGGACGCGAGGAGCGCGAGCCCGGCGAGGACGCGAGGGAGGAGGCGACGCCGCATGGAGAGGGACTGTCCTTCCGGGGATGGAGTCGGCGGTACGGACGCCCAATTATGCCGGGCGCGCGCGGGGGCCGCCAGTGCCCGCGCGACCCGGCCGGCCCCCGGCGCGTCCGGGCATTGCATGCCGCGCGAGCCGGGAGTCACCCCGTGCGCGGCGCACGGCCTGCTTTGCGGGCCGCGGTCGCTCGGCTACGATCGCCGCATGATGCGCCCCCGCTCGCCGCGCCGCCCGCCGATCGCGATCGCCCTGCTGAGCTTGGCGGCGCTCGCGGCCGCGGTGCCCCTGGCCGGCGCGGGCACCGTGCCCGATGCGGCCCTGCAGTCGCTCCGCTGGCGGCAGCTGGGCCCGTTCCGGGCCGGATGGGCCACCGCAGCGGCCGGGGTGCCCGGCACGCCGAACACGTTCTACTTCGGCGGCGCCGGCGGCGGCGTCTGGCGCACGGACGACGCCGGGCGGACGTGGCAGCCGCTGATGCAGCACGAGTCCGCCTCGGCGATCGGCGCGCTCGCGATCGCGCCCTCGGATGCGCGCGTGCTCTACGCGGGCACGGGCCAGGCCGACAGCCGCTACGACGTCATGCCGGGCGACGGCGTGTTCCGCTCCGCGGACGGCGGGCGGACGTGGACGCACGCCGGCCTCGCGGCAACGCGCCACATCGGCGCGATCCTCGTCGATCCGCGCGATCCCGACCGCGTGCTCGTCGCGGCGCTGGGGCACGCGTTCGGACCCAATCCCGAGCGCGGCGTCTTCCGCACGGCGGACGGCGGGCGGCACTGGGAAGCCGTGCTGCAGCCGGGCGACTCGGTCGGCGCGGTCGACCTCGCATGGGACCCCGCAGAACCCCGCGTCGTCTACGCGGCCACGTGGCAGCGCCGGCTGCACCCCTGGCTCGACTACTTCCAGCCGCAGGTCGGGCCGGGCTCGGGCATCTGGCGCAGCGACGACGAGGGCGGCCACTGGCGGCGCCTCGCGGGCGGGCTGCCCGCGGGCCGGGTGGGGAGGATCGGGCTCGCGGTCGCGCCGGGCAGCCGCGGACGCGTCGTCTACGCGGTGGTCGAGGCGAGCGCGGCCGCGGGCGCGACGGGACGCGGCGGGCTCTGGGTCACGCACGACGGCGGCCTCGACTGGACGTTGGCGAATGCCGACGCGGGGCTGACGAGCAACTACTTCGGGCGCGTCGTCGTGGCGCCGGACGACTCCGCGACCGTGTACGTCATGGGACAGTCCATCCGACGCTCGCGCGACGGCGGCGCGCACTTCGAGGTGATGCGCGGCTCGCCCGGCGGCGACGACTACCACGCGCTGTGGATCGATCCGCGCGATCCGCGCTCGATGATCGCCGGATCGGACCAGGGCGCCGCGGTCAGCGTCAACGGCGGCGCGACGTGGTCGAGCTGGTACAACCAGCCCACGGGCCAGTTCTACCACCTCGCCGCCGACGACCAGTTCCCGTACCACGTCTACAGCGGCCAGCAGGACAACGGCACCGTCGAGATCGCGAGCCGGGGCGACTATGGCGTCCTCGAGGAGCGCGACTGGCACCCGGTGGGCGGGGACGAGCGCGACGACATGGTGCCCAAGTGGGGTGAGCCCGGCACCGTGTTCGGCAGCGGCCTCGGGGGCGGCGTGTCGCGCTTCGACGAGGCCACGCGCCAGTCGGCCGAGATCGCGCCCTGGCCGATCGGCAGCTACGGCCAGAGGCCCACCTCGGTGCGCTGGCGCTACGGCTGGATCACGCCGCTCGCGGTCTCGCCGGCGCCGCCGCACGCGCTCTACCTCGGCGGACAATCGCTGTTCCGCTCGCTCGACGACGGCGCCCACTGGGAGGTCGCGAGCCCCGACCTGAGCGGACGGCACGAGGGCACGGGCTCGTGCGACGATCCCGGGCCCGATGCGGCGCGCGACTGTGGCTTCGGCGTCATCGCCTCGATCGCGCCGTCGGCGCTCGATGCGAACCGGATCTGGGTCGGCACGGACGACGGCCTCATCCGGCTGACGACGGACGGCGGCGCGCACTGGCGCAACGTCACGCCGGCGTCGCTGCCGGCGTGGGGGATCGTTTTCGCGATCGACGCCTCGCCGCTCGACGCGGCCACCGCCTACGCGGCGGTCGACCTGCACCGGCTCGACCGGCACGCGCCGCTGCTGCTGCGCACGCACGACTCGGGCCGCACGTGGGCGGTCATCACGGGCGGCCTGCCGGCGGACGAGTACACGAGCGTCGTGCGCTGCGATCCGGTGCGGCCGGGGCTTCTCTATGCGGGCACCAACCGCGCGGTCTACGTCTCGTTCGACGACGGCGGGTCGTGGCAGGCGCTCTCGCCCGGCCTGCCCACGACGTGGATGCGCGACCTGCTGCCGCACGCGGGCGACCTCGTGCTCGCGACGCAGGGCCGCGGGCTCTGGGTGCTCGACAATCTCTCGCCGCTGCGCGAGGCGCCCGAAGCCGTGCGCGAGCCGCTGCACCTCGTCACCCCCGCGACCGCCGTGCGGCTGCGCGGCAGCGAGAGCCACGACACGCCGTGGCCGCCCGAGACGCCGCTCGGCGAGAACCCGCCCGCGGGCGCCGTGATCGACTACTGGCTCGGCGACGGCGTGCGCGGCCCGGTCACGCTGACGGTCACCGACGCCGCCGGAGCGGTCGTGCGCCGGTTCTCCAGCGCGGACACGGCCGCCGCCGGACCCGAGCCCTACTTCGAGCGCGCGTGGGTGGGCGCGCCGCGCCCGCTCGGCGCCGGCCCGGGCATGCACCGCTTCGTCTGGGACCTGCGCGAGGAGCGACCGCGCGCCCTCTCGTTCCACTGGTCGATCGCCGCCGTGCGCACCTCGGGCACGCCGGTCCAGCCGGCCGGCCCGTTCGTGCCGCCCGGCCGCTACACGCTGACGCTCGCCGCCGGCGGCGCCACGCGCGCGCGCGCTCTCGACGTGCGCACCGATCCGCGCCTGCGCGTCACGGAGGCGGCGCTGCGCGAGCAGTCGAGCCTCGCGCACGCGTGCGTCGCGGCGCTCGACCGGGCCGCCGACACGTGCCGCGCGATCCGCGCGACGCGCACG